>JAHENO010000094.1 GCA_018609945.1 Haloarculaceae archaeon
CCGGGCGGGACGGAAGACGCGCAGGGCGAACCCTTCGTCGGCCGGAGCGGTGACGTGCTGGACGGGGAACTCAGGGCGGTCGGGCTGGACCGGGCGGACGTTCGGATAACCAACTGCGTCCGGTGCCGACCCCCAGAGAACCGCGATCCCCGCGCTGCGGAACTGGCAAACTGCCGCCCGTACCTCGAACGCGAGATCGCAGTGGTCGACCCGGAACTCGTCGTCGCCATCGGGAAGGTCCCCGCCCAGCACCTCCTGGGACGGGACGTGGCGGTCACCAGCGAGGCCGGCGACGTGTTCGACTGCGATATCGGCGGGAGTCGCCGGCAGGTCCTGGTCTCTGTCCACCCCGCCGCGACCCTCTATGACCCGAGCCAGCAGGAGACGCTCCGCTCTGCGCTGGAGACCGCAGCCGACTACGCCGGTGACGGCGGGCAGACGACCCTGGGCGGGTTCTAAGGCGCGACGACCTCCTGCCTGCCGTGGCCTCTGGAACCTCGACCGGTCATCCCGCCCCGCGGATTTTCTCGATGGTGTTCTTGATGTCGCTCAACGGTTTGTTGCTCCACCCGTCCCAGTTGTCGTCTGCGACCCAGCGGGCGCGCACCTGGCGGTCGCTGTCGACGAGAAACAGCGAGCGCCTGGGCACGCGCTCGAAGCCGTCGTACTCGTCGTAGAGAACGTCGTAGTCCTCCGCGACGCGCTGGGCCGTATCACACAGCAGCGGGACCGAGATGCCGTGTTCGTCGATGAACTGCTTGTGCGCGTACGGACCGTCTGGAGCGAGCCCCCACACCGTGACGTCCTCCACCATCTCGAAGAGGTCCAGGTTGTCCAGTTCACACATCTGCTCCGTACAGACAGGCGAGAAGTCGTACACGTAGAAATTCAACACTACGAAGTCGGCTCTGCGTAGCTGTTCGCTCAGCGTGAACTCCCTTATCCGGAAGTCGTCGACGCCCTTGAGGGTGAAATCGGGCGCCGTCTCTCCGACCTGAACCATGGGCGGCCATTCGACTGATCCGGACTTAAAACCCGTCGGGAGCGAAAAACCCATACTCGCCGCTGGGCAACTATCGACTACGATGTCGCTGACAGTGGTACCGCTTTTCGGCCCGGTGCCGGGGGGGCCCGAGTTGCTCATCATCCTGCTGATCGCCATCCTCCTGTTCGGCGCGAGCAAGGTGCCGAAACTCGCCCGTTCCTCCGGAAAGGCAATCGGCGAGTTCAAGAAGGGACGCAAGGAGATGGAAAAGGAACTCGAGGACATGACCGGCCAGGATATCACTGGCGACGACGAGAGTCCCCTCGGTGGCAGTGACGAGGGTCCCCTGGGTTCGACGGACGACTCCGAGAAATCCTCGGAGCGGACGTGACTGGCGACGCGGGCCGGACAGTCGTGGACCTCGATTCGCTCGCGCACCGCCTGCGCACCGACGCCCGCCGCTCGGGCGAGCGCAGGACACTCGTTCTCGCGGGGGACCCGGACGCCACCCGCGAGGCTGCCAGTACCGCACTCGCAGGGGCAGACATCGACGGGACGGACGCTCGATACGTCGGTCGCGACGCTGTCCTCGGGTGTGAACGTGTCGCTCCCGAACGCGTCGACACGCTCCTGGGAACCACGCAGGAGGCGGTCGTTCTGGACTGTCACGACGAATGTCGACCGAACGCACTCGGGCGAGCGGTCGGGGCTGTCGACGGCGGCGGCCTCTTCGTTCTGTTGACGCCGCCACTGGACGCCTGGCCCGACCGCCGGGACGGCTTCGACGCGACACTCGCGGTCCCGCCGTTCGAGCGGAACCAGGTGATCGGCTACTTCCGACGCCGCCTCGTCCGGACGCTCCGCGCACACCGCGGCATCGCCATCGTCGACCTCGACGATGGGACGGTCGAACGGGAGGGGCTCAGCGAGGCTGCCCCTCGAATCCCACCTGCCGACCCCACGCCCCCGGACAACCACACGTTCCCGGACGCGGCCTACGAGGAATGCCGCACACAGGATCAGGCAGACGCGGTCTACGGCCTCGAATGTTTGCGCGAGGACGGGCAGGCGGTCGTCGTCGAGGCGGACCGCGGACGGGGAAAATCCAGCGCCGCAGGCCTCGCCGCCGCGTCGCTCGCCCTCGAGGGGGCGGACGTGCTCGTGACTGCGCCGGCCTACCGGAACGGAGCGGAGGTGTTCGCACGTGCCAGGGAACTGCTGGACGACCTCGACGGGCTGACAGCGATCGACCGCGATTCCGAGCCCCGGCGACTGGAGACCGAGACGGGACGCGTCCGCTTCGAGCGGCCCGCGGCCGCGACCGACCACGCTGTGGCGGCCGACTGCGTGATCGTCGACGAGGCTGCGGGCCTCCCGGTCAGCGTTCTGGAAGCGTTCCTTGCCGCCGAATCCGTCGCGTACGCGACGACCGTCCACGGCTACGAGGGTGCAGGGCGGGGGTTCTCGGTGCGCTTTCGCGACCGGCTCGAATCGAGCCACCACACCGTGACCGACCTTCGGCTGGACGAGCCGATCCGGTACGCCCCTGGCGACCCCGTCGAGGTGTGGGCGTTCCGGGCGCTCTGTCTCGACGCGCGGCCGGCGGTCGATCCGCTCGTGGCGGAGGCGCGACCCGCGACGGTCACGTACCGGCGGCTGTCCTCGGCGGACCTGCTCGACGACGAGCACCTGCTCCGCGAGGTGTTCGGCCTGCTGGTGCTCGCTCACTACCGGACCGAGCCCGACGACCTCGCGCGCCTGCTCGACGCACCCAACGTCACCGCGCGGGCGCTCCTCCACGACGGTCACGTGGTTTCGGTCGCACTCATGGCACGCGAGGGCGACCTGCCGGGGGACCTTCGGGCGCGGATGTACGACGGCGAGCGCGTGAGAGGCAACATGCTCCCGGACGTGCTGACGAGCCAGTTGCGCGACGAGGCCGCCGGCGAACCGCTCGGCTATCGGGTGATGCGTATCGCAACCCACGACGCGGTGCGCTCGCGCGGGCTGGGTTCGCACCTTCTCGCCGAGGTGCGCGAGGAGTTGGCCGACCGCGCCGACTGGCTCGGCGTCGGCTACGGCGCCACCCCCCGGCTCGTGTCCTTCTGGGCCGACAACGGCTTCCGAACTGTGCACCTCGCGACCTCGCGCAACGAGACCAGCGGCGAACACTCCGCGGTCATGCTCGACCCGCTCTCGGGAGCGGGCGAGAAACTCCACGACAGACACGCCGACTGGTTCGCCGCGCGCGCCCCGGCGACGCTCGCGGACCCGCTCTCGGAACTGGACCCAGACGTGGTCCGCGCCACGCTCCGGGCGACGGACGCGACGCCCGCCCTCGACCTCTCGACCTTCGAGTGGCGGGTCGCGGCGGGCATCCCGACCGGCGCGGCCATCTTCGACACCGCCCCGCGGCCGGTCCGGCGTCTCGCCTTTCGCCACCTGGTCGCGCCTGCCGACCCCGACGCGCTCTCGGCCGACCAGGAGCGCTTGCTCGTCATGAAGGCGCTGCAAGCGCGACCGTGGGACGCGGTGACCGGGGCACTGGGGTTCCACGCCCCCGCCGAGTGTATGCGTGCCCTCGGCGACACCGTCGACGTGCTCGTGTCGCTGTACGGGGATGGTGAGGAGGAAGCGGCCCGGCGTGACGGGGGAGACCGGGGGCGGTTCGAGTGACAGCAGTGTCCGGGGTCGACCCCGTCACGGCGGTCGCGTTCCTGTTGCTACTCGGGGGTGTCGCCGGTTCCTTCCTCCCGGCCGTCCCGGCTGCGGTTCTCTCGACCGCGGGCGTCCTGGTATACTGGTGGAACACCGGCTTTACCGAACCGGGAACGGTGCTGCTCGTCGTCCTGCTCGCGACGGGACTGCTCGCCGCGCTCTCGGACTGGCTCGGCGGTGTGGTCGCTGCCCGCGTCGGCGGTGCCTCGACACTCTCTGCGGTCGTGGGGGGAACCGTCGGGGTCGTGTTGCTCTTCGGCGTCGGCCCGGTCGGAATGCTCCTCGGCGCTGCGCTGACCGTGTTTGCCGTCGAGTACGCCAGACGACGGGACGCACGGTCGGGTGCGGCGGCCGCGGGTGCGTACGTGGTGGGCTTTTTCGCCTCCGCACTCGCGCAGGCTTTGCTGACAGTCTCGATTCTCGTCGCGATGGTCGCTGTCGCCCTCTGACCGAAATCCCTGTTAGGCAGTACCACGAACCTCCCGACATGGAGTGTACACAGGAAGGCTGTGGCAGCGAGGCGACCTTCGAACTCCACATCCCGTGGACCGACAACAGGGTAGTCTGCGCGGCCCACGCTCGCGTGGAAGGGGAGAAAGACGGTATCGTGGCCGACCCACTCGATGACGCTGACGACGAATTCCCCGAGGGCGCCGCCAACCGCTAGAGTTCCGTCGCCATCATCACTTCGTCGACGTACTCGCCGTCCATCTTGTAGTGGTCCTTCCGGCGGGCTTCCTCCCCCCAGCCCCGGTTCTTCAGGAAGGCGATGGCCGTCTCGTTGGTCGCGGGCACCGAGTTGTAGATCCGCTCCAACCCCTGCTTGCTGGCCCACTCCAGTCCACGCTCCAGCAGGTGACTCCCGATGCCCCGCCCGCGGTACTCTTCGAGGACGCCCACGGTGAGCTCTGCGGTGTGGCTGAGCTTGTCGAGCTGGACGTTCTTGAGGTGGACCCAGCCGACCACCTCCCCGTTGACCGTCGCGACGAAGAAGATGCGCGCCTCGAGTTCGTTGTGCCGGAGCAGTACCCCCTCGCTGTCGACGACGTCGGCGACCGACTCCGCGTCGACGTATTCGCCGCTCCCGATGGCCTCTCGGATGGCCCCGACAAGTCCCGTCAGGTCCTCCTCGCGGGCCTGCCGGATCGTGAACTCGACGTCGTCGACCTCGAATTCCTCCTCCGCGCCAGTGTCGAAGGCAATGCGCAACTTGCCATCTTTCTCCTCGAGGACGCCGTTGCGCTTGAGGAGGGCCGTGTGGTGGCCGAACGCGCGCTCGTCCATGTTCAGTGCCCGCTGTATCTCCGTCGGCCCGGAGGCCCCGTTGGATTCGACGTACCGGTAGATGTCCTCCCGACCCCTGTGGTCGAATTCGAAACCGCCCGTCAATTCCATGCGGGACGGTACCACGGGGCGGTACTTAATGGTTTTTTGTAATCTTTGAGTTCACCCGCCGGACACGTGGGTGAGCACCTCGGCGACGTCCTTGATGTTGTGCGTGTCCACCAGCAGTTCTGCGGCCTCCCGGAGAGTGAACTCCGCGTCGAGGTCCACGCCGTAGCAGGCCGCGTAGAGGCGGAGCCAGGTGTTCATCGCACCCTCCAGTGCATGATACTCCTCGGGAGGGAAGTGGATCATGTGCTGGCCGGTGCGGGCCTCGACGAACAGCGAGATGGCCGGTCCAGCGCCCTCCCGGAGGTAGTCCATGGCCTGCTCCTCGTCGGGTGTGTCCGCCGGCGGTTCGAAGGCCTGCTGTTCCCGCTCGGCGCGCTCGGCGAGGTGCCAGATGCGTTCCGTGAACCGGGCCTGTGCGTCCATGGATGTCGTGGTTGTGCTATCCTTGCTTGTACTCGACGCCCTTGCCGCCGGGCGGGTGCTCCCAATGGGTGTCTGCGACGACCGCACACGTCCCGCATTCGACGCATGGCTGGGTGTCGAGGCTGACGACCTTCTGCTCGCCGCCGTTCGTCTGGACGGTCTCCTCGCGGTAGCAGCCCCCGCCGAAGTCCTTGGCGCTGACCGGGCAGGCGGTGACGGCCGTGCCGGAGGCCTCGAAACTGTTGTCGAGCACCTCGATGTGGGGGTCGTCGACGTCGTAGGTCAGGTCGCCGATGCGCTCGTCCAGTTCCGGCGGCTCGATGTCGTTCTCGGCCGTGACTGGCGTCCCGAGCACCTCGCCGATGCGCGTGGGCATCGTCACGTACGAGAAGCGGGTGTCGGGGATCATCCCGAGCATGAACGGCGAATTGAACGCCCGCTCGACGAGACCACCGAACAGTTTCAGCCCGGCAGTCCCGACTGGCGAGTTCAGCAGGCCGTTCGTGAGGCCGGTGACGAGACCGGACTCCGAGACTGGCCGGGAGTACCGGTACCGGGCCGGCCGCAACTTCTTCATGACGCCCTCGGTTTCGAGTTTCTGCTCGTAGAGGTCACCAGCGTTCGTGGGGTTGCCCCGTGCTTTGGCCTCCTGATACGCCTCGGCGGCGAGGCCGCCGGCCGTCACGGCGTGGTTCATCCCCTTGATGATGGGCCCCTGGGCCTGCATCTGCCCGGCGGCGTCGCCGACCAGCAGCAGTCGCCCGCGGTGTGGCGAGGGGTGGGCGGCTTTCTTCGAGTCCGGGACGAGTTTCGCGGCGTACTCCCGCTCCTCGTATTCGCCCTGGAGCCACTGGTCGAGCAGCGGATGGGTCAGGAGGCTGTCCAGCAACTCGTGGGGTTCGGCCTTCTCCTCGGCGATGGAATCGAGGTGGAAGACCGTCCCGATCGACAGCGAATCCTCGTTGGTGTACAGCAAGCCCCCGCCGCGGACGCCGTCGAAGAGATCCCCGGCGAAGAGGTGGGCGACACCCTCGTCGTCGTCGATGCCGAAGCGCTCGTTGATCGCGTCGGGGTCCATGTCGACGACGGCCTTGACGCCCTGGAACCACTCCTCGGGTTCTTCCCAGTCCATCAGGCCGGCGTCCCGGGCGAGTTCGGAGTTGACGCCGTCCGCGGCGACGATGACGTCCGCCGTGATGGGGTCGAGTTCGTCGCAGGTCACGCCGACGATCTCGCCGCCCTCGCGCAGGAGGCCGTTGACCCGCACGTTCGTCAGGAGGCCGCCGCCGGTCTCGCGGGTCATCCCGTGGACCTGCTCGGCCAGCCAGGAATCCATCTTCCGCCGGAGCACGGAGTCACACCACTCCGTGTCGTGGTGGTGGATGTCGTTCAGATCGAACGTCTTGACGTTCCGGCCGGCGACGTTGTGGATGTAGTACTCGTCGGCGGGCCGCTCGGTCGCCTCCTCCCGGAAGTCCGGGAACAGGTCGTCGATGGTGTAGGGCGCGGACTCCTCGGCGTAGATGAGGCCGCCGGAGACGTTCTTCGACCCGGCGTCGACCCCGCGCTCGAGGACGAGCGTCTCGACGCCGTGGTTTGCCAGTGCTGCCGCCGCCGCGGCGCCGCCGGGGCCGGCCCCGACGACGACCGCCTCGTAGTGTTCGTACTCGTCTGTTGGTGTCTCGGTCATCACTTGCCTCCACTGTCGGTTTTGTCAGTCATCGCTTACCTCCTGCTGGAGTGCCCGTGCGAACTCGCCCTCTTCGAGTGCGTCCGTCAGCCGGGGCAGGACCTGGAAGAGATCCCCCTCGATGTAGTAGTCCGAGAAGTCACGGATGTCGGCGTCGGGGTTCTCGTTGACGGCGATGATCGTGTCCGATTCGTCCATCCCGACCTTGTGCTGGACTGCCCCCGAGATGCCGGCGGCGATGTAGACGTCGGGTTCGACGACCTGGCCGGACTCGCCGATCTGGCGCTCCTCCGTGATGTACTGTTCGACGTGGCCGTCGAACTGGTAGGAGGCCGTGATGACGCCTCGCGAGAGCCCGAGGTCGGCGTCCTCGAACTGGTCGACCAGGTCCAGGCCGAGTTCGATCCCCTGGGTGGGGTCGTCGCCGATACCACGGCCCAGCGCGACGATGACCTCGTGGCCGGTGAGGTCGACGCCCTCGTCGAGCGCGTCGTACTCCGTGACCTCGACCTGGAACCACTCCTCGGGCAGGTCGGTGTCGTGCTCGACGACCTCGCCCTCGCGCTCCGGTTCGGCCTCCGGAATCTCGAAGCTGCCCGGAATCACCGACGCGCCCTGAGGGTGGAAATCCCGGTGGGGCTTGTCGATACAGAGGATCGTCGAGTACTCGAACCCCGAGAAGTCCGGGCGCTTCATGTGCAGGATCTTCCCGAACGTTTTGGTCTCGCCGGGCGTGCCGGTCTTCGCGGGGTTCGAGATGTCGGCGTCCTCGATGTACAGCCCCGAACAGTCCGAGGCGAGTCCCGAGTCGAGTTCGCCCTGGACGAGCGCCGAGAGGTCCCGGCCGTTGTTGGTCGCCGGGAAGACCGTATAGCGTGGCTCGTGGTAGTCGCGCCACTCGACCTCCCAGTCCCGGCACATGTGACAGAAAATCTCGGTGTAGGGCTTGTGCCGGAACCGCTCTAACCGGGAGTCCTCGTGGTAGACGACGCGGTCGGCACCGTAGGCCAGACACTCCTCGGTCAGGTCACCCACGCCGTCACCGATCAGGACGGCGATGACGTCCTCGCTCTCGTCGTAGTCGTCGTTGTAGGTGTCCATCAACTCGCGGGCCTTCCCGAGCATCTCGCGGGAGACGTCGATGAGTTCCCCCCGCTGGGTCTCACAATACACCCACATGTCGCGGTACTCGCCGTCGACGGTTCCCTCGACGTACTGTTTGTCGTTGGTGGGGTGGTCCAGGTCCGGGTACTTCTCCTCTGGCGGGACGTACTCGACTTCGGTCTCCTCGCCGTCGTCCTCTTCGAGGTTGTTGATCTTCTTCTCGATCTGGGACTTGGCTCCTTTGCGGTCCTTGCCCGCTTTCTCGCGTTCGAGGATGTCCCGCAGGACCTCGATGTCGTCGACGTCGCGGATCATGTTCGCGATGTCCGCGATGGTCATCTCCGTCAGGTCGGCCTCGCTCGGGTCGACCTCCTCGTCTTCGCCGCCGACCTTCTCGAGGCGGTCCTCGATGAGCGTGATGACGGGCGCCCGGCCTTCGCCACCCTTCTCCATGGCGAGCATCTCCTCGAGTTCCTGCTCGTCGTCGACGTCCTTGATTTTCGGGCCCAGTTCCGCGATGTCGTGTTCCGTAGGGTCGATGTCGGGCATCTAATCACCTGCCGCGTACGGCTGGAGTTGCTCGAATACCTCTTCCATCCCCTCCTCGTCGTCGGGTTCTATCATCGTCGCCTCGCGTTCGGACGGCGCTTTCGGGATGGGGTCGACACCCGCGACGATGGTCGGGGAGCCGTCCAGGCCGATGAAGTCGGGATCGAGATTGAGGTCCTCGTGGTTCCACATGTGGAAGTCCGCGAAGTCCGTCGGGTCTGTGTCTGTGTCGTCGGCCAGGTACTCCGCGAACTCGGCGGCCCGGTCCCGCGTCTGTGCGCGGAAGTCCTTGTGCCGGAGGCGGTGGTCGGCTTTCCGGTAGGTGGCCTCGAACTCGGGATCGGCGACGACGAACGCCGGGAGGTCGGCCTCGACGGTCTCGATCTCGGAGATGTCACCCTCGACGAGGCGCTTCGTCCGGACCACGCCCTCGTCCTCGTCGATATCCATCGCGACGACGTGGGTGATCAGCGGGTAGTCCGGGAGCGCGTCGTTGATGTTGAGACACCACTCGGTCTGCGGGCCGGTGTGGCCGGTCTCGCCGTCGGCCGTCTTGAAGCCCGCGAAGATGAGGTCCGGTGTCTCGTCGAGGTGTTCGATGCCGGTCGCGACGGTCATCGCGGTCGCCCAGGTGTCCGCGGCGCCCATCTCGCGGTCCGACAGCAAATAGAGGTCGTCCGCGTAGACGTCCTCCATCCCCTCGTGGAGGATTTCCGCGTACCCCGGGGGACCCATGCTCATGAGCGATACCGTGCCGCCGTGTCTGACTTTGGTCTGAAGGGCCGCCCGGAGCGCGTGCTTGTCGTTGGGGTTCATCACCGTCGGCGTCTTGCCACGCTCGAGGTGGCCGTCCTCGTCGAAGGAGACCTGCCCCTCCCGGAAATCCGGAACGCCCTTCGTCAGTACGACACTACGCATTGCTATCACGTACCTACGTGGGTGGCCGTCTTACTCCACGGTAAGCTTTTCGTGTTCCGTCGAAATTTCGGTGTTCGCGTCCCACAGAGTCCGTTCAGCGGCGGCTAACCCCATCGAATCCGTGATCGATCACGGCCCTGGAATGCGACAGGTCACCGTCGAGTTTCGAGGCGCCCGTTCAGACGGCGTGGACTGCGCGTCAGATGCGGCCCGCGCGACTCGGATCGACGTCGATGGCGTCGACCGGGCAGACGTCGACGCACAGCATGCAGTCGATACACTGGTCCTCGTGGGTCGGGTCGGCCTTGATTTCGCTCTCGGGGTGGCCCGGCGTGTCCACCCACTCGAAGACGTCCACCGGACAGTCCTCGAGGCAGGCGCCGTCGGCGATACAGAGGTCGAAATCGACGGCGACGTGCGTCCCGTGGATGCCCTGCACCTCGTCGGTCGGGTCGTCACCGTCGGGCGTCCAGACGCGGTGCCCCTCGTGGCGGTCGACTTCGTCGTAGGTCTCCTCGAACTCCGGATCGATAGCCATTGGTACCTAGTCGGACTGCGGGCTGGCACTTAAACCTTTGACAGAACATCTCCGTTGCCGCTACCCCCCGGGTGTTCCATAGTGTCGGCCCTACTTGTGGGCGAAGTACGCGACCACTTCCTCGCCGGGGTCGTCGATCCGGACGAAGCCGACCCGCTCGAACTGGAGCATCTCGTCGCGGTCGTACTCGGCGACGCCGGGCTCCCCGTACCCCCACACGTCGCCGTCCATCGTCCGCATCCGGACCGGGACGTTCGCCTCGGCGGGTACCCAGTGGACCACCGGGACGTTCCCGTCCCGGACCACCTCGATGTCGTCGCCCGTGTACTCGAGGGCGTCTCGCGTGTGCCGGACGCAGCCGTAGCCCTTCAGCCAGACACGCTGGCCGCGCTCGGGAAGGTCCGCCGATTCGACCAGCACGCCAGAGTCGACGGGAATACTTCGTGTCCCGCGGTCCTCGTGGTCCGGGTGGACCGGTGGCTCGCCGGCGTCGGGTCCGCCGACGACCTGTCGCTCGACTGCCCCGCCGCCGTGGTCGGGGTCGTCACGGACGAGAAAGGCGCGGTCGGTGTCGTCGTCGATCAGTTCGCGGTTGTGCGCGTAGACGCTCGACATCGCGAGGTCGACGTTCGACGTTGAGGTGCCCAGCTCGACCATCGCCGCCACGAGCGCTTCGCCGCGGATGCCCCGCCGTCGGAGGCTCGCGACCGTCGGCGCGCGCGGGTCGTCCCACCCGTCGAGCTCGCCCGCCGCGACCCGTTCGACGATTGTCGAGGAACTCAGCGGGACGTCGTACTCGTCGACCTCGACGTGCCCCCAGTGGACGACTTCCGGGTACTCCCAGCCGAAGTAATCGTAGACGAATCCCTGGCGCTTGGCCGAGTCCTGGAGGTCGATGCCCCGGATGATGTGCGTGACGCCCATGAGGTGGTCGTCGACGCCGCTCTGGAAATCGAGCATCGGCCAGCACCGGTACGCGGCGGCTTCCTCGCGGGGGTGTGGCGTATCGACCACCCGGAAGGCAACCCAGTCCCGGAGCGCGGGGTTCTTGTGTTCGATGTCGGTCCGCACCCGGAGGACCATCTCGCCGGCGCCGTACTCGCCGTCGACCATCGCCGAGAACTCCTCGTGGACGGTCCCGGCGGCCTTCTCGCGGTGGGGACAGGCCTCACCGGCGTTTTTCAGGTCCGAGAACTCCTCCGCGGGACACGAGCAGGTGTAGGCGCCCATCTCGTCGATCAGTTCGCGGGCGTGGTCGTAGTAGATATCGACCCGGTCGCTGGCGCGGACGACCTCGTCGGGCTCGAATCCGAGATAGTCGATGGCCTTGAGGATGGCGTCGTAGGCGTCGAGGTCCGGCCGCTTGGTATCGGGGTCGGTGTCGTCGAACCGGCAGACGAACTCGCCGTCGTAGCGCTCCTTGTAGGTGCCGACGACCGCCGCCATCCGGGCGTGCCCGATGTGCCACGGGCTGTTCGGGTTGGGCGCGACGCGCATCCGCACCCCTCCCTCCTCGGCGTTCGGGAGGTCCGGCAAGGGGTGCTCGTCTTCCTCCTCGTCCGCGTCGAGTTCCTCGACGCGCTCGGGTGCGAGTTCCGCCAGGCGCTCCCGCTTTTCGGCCTGGTCCATGCCGTTGACGCGCTCGACGACCGGCGCGACGACGCCAGCGATCTCGTCACCGTACTCCCGGAACTCCGGGTTCTCACCCATCAGCGGCCCCATTATCGCTCCGACCTGCGCGTCCCCCCCGTGTTTGAGGGCGTTGAACAGGGCGTTCACCTCCGCGGCCTCCTCGGCGCGCTTGCGGATGTCCTCGTCCATTACCTCCGGCTTTTCGGCCGAGCGTGAAAACTGGGTCGGTGTCGAATCGGCCGAAACGGGCGCCGAGTTCGCTCGGCCCCTGACCCGGCAGTTTCGGCGACCTGTGACTGCATGGAAAACGCTTTGTCGAGGCTCTGACAACGGGAGCACAATGGCGCTGGCGGAGTCAGACCGCGACCTGATCGTCGAGGAACTGGGGCGTGAACCCACGCCGGCCGAGGCGGCACTCTTCGAGAATCTCTGGAGCGAACACTGCGCCTACCGGTCCTCGCGGCCTCTCCTCTCCGCGTTCGAATCGGCGGGCGAACAGGTGGTCGTCGGCCCCGGGGACGACGCAGCCGTCGTGGCGCTGCCGACTCCCGGGGACGGTGAGGCGAGTGACGCTGACGGAGAGACATACATCACGCTCGGCATCGAGAGCCACAACCATCCGTCATACGTCGATCCGTTCGACGGCGCTGCGACGGGCGTTGGCGGCATCGTGCGCGACACGATGTCGATGGGCGCCTACCCAATCGCGCTCGCCGACTGTCTGTACTTCGGCGACTTCGCCCGCGAGCGCTCCCGCTATCTCTTCGAGGGTGTGGTCGAGGGGATCAGCCACTACGGCAACTGCATCGGCGTCCCGACCGTCGCCGGGAGCGTCGCGTTCCACGAGGACTACGAG
>JAHENO010000095.1 GCA_018609945.1 Haloarculaceae archaeon
ACGAGGACGCTGCCGCGTACTTTTTCATCGGCCGTGGCCTCAACTATCCGGTCGCGCTCGAGGGGGCGCTGAAGATGAAGGAGATCACCTACAAACACGCCGAGGGGTTCGCCGCCGGCGAACTGAAACACGGCCCGCTCGCGCTCGTCACCGAGAACACGCCGGTGTTCGCGGTCGTGACGGGGGACGGTGAGATGGCCCGCAAGACCATCGGGAACGTCAAGGAGGTCGAGGCGCGGAACGCGCCCGTCGTCGCGGTGACCGACGGCGCGAGTGATGTCGAGCGGTATGCCGACCACGTGCTCACCCTCCCGGAGACCCATCCCCGCGCCGCGAGCGTCCTCGCGAACGTGCAGCTCCAGCTGGTGTCCTACCACGTCGCCGCGCGACTCGGCCGGTCGATCGACAAACCCCGGAACCTGGCAAAGAGCGTCACGGTCGAGTGAGTCCCCGGCCACCAGCCTCCCACGTCGGCGCCGTTGGGTGCGTTACACGCGATTTTTGACCCCCCGGGGAGTAGTGTCGCGCATGTCCCCGGACGATACCCTCGCGAACGCCCTCCTCGGTGCCGTCGTGACGGTCGTGGTGTCGCCGTTCGTCCCGTTCGCGCCGATATTCGGCGGGCTGCTCGCCGGCTACCTGCAGGGCGGTGACCGCGACGACGGCCTGTGGATCGGTACCGTCTCCGGCGCCATCGCCCTGATCCCGCTGTTTCTGCTGGCGTTCCTCGTGGCGAACGTCTTCCTCTTCTTTCTCGGCGGCATGGGTCCCGGCCGGATGGTCGGCGGGTTCGGCGTCGCGGCGGTCGTCGTTGGCATGCTGTTCGCGACCGTCTACACCGTCGGTCTGAGCGCGCTGGGTGGCTGGCTCGGTAACTACGTGCGATACGATACGGACATCGGTGCCAGCGAGTGACTCACTCTGCGTAAGACCGACCGGCGGGAGGGGACACCCTTCCCGAGAGCCCGTCGACAGCTGTCACTCCTGGTGTTCGACGGCTTCCATCATCGAGAAGACGTTCTCGCGCTCGACGTCCTGGACTTTCCGCGGATAGGCGCCGACAGTCACGACGAAGTCCTCGCCGACCTCGACGGCCTCGGTGATGTGGAGCCCGAGTTCGACATCGACCGGCGCCCCCGACAGTTGCGCGTCGGCGCTGAACTCGCCGGCCGTGGTCTCGGTACCGGCGACCAGCACGCCGTCCTCGCCGACCTGTTCGAGGTTCGCGACGCTCTCGAAGTTGTCCCCGACTCGCCCGGCGAGTTGGCTGCTGTCCATGCCCTCGATTGGGTTGAAATTCTGACCGAGCACCGTCACCTGCGGCGTCGAGAGCACCGTGAACGACGCAGCCCGGGCACTCTGCTCGACGGGGACATCCGCCACTTCCGAGACGTCGATCGCCTTGTCGAATTTGGCCTGCCAGTTGGTGACGATCACATCCTGTGACTGTCCCCCGACCTCGAAGGTCCGCTCGATAACGTTCTCAGCGACGCCATTTTCTTCGTACCCGGTGTCCTCGCGGGCCGAGGCGGGAACAGTCCCCGGGGTGGCCTCGAACTCCATCGGCTGGTTGCCCAGGAACGGTATCGCACTACAGCCAGCAGCACTCGCCGCGAGCGCCACCGTTGTCCCTCGGAGTACATCCCGCCGCGCAAACATGCCTCTCCGTAACTGGTGGGTGTTTGTATATCTGGTGGCAGTAGACGGTGTTGGTTCGTGGCCGACCGGAGACCGAGCCCTCGATCCCGGGAATTCAAATTGTCGGCTATGAGCCACTGTTGTCGGCTACGAGCCGCTGACACATTTCGGCACACAGCGTGCCGGATGTCGTTCCGAAGGTGTAGCCGGCAGTATCAGTCCGCGGCAGTCCCGTTCGCATAGATATCGGTCTCCGGGTGGAACTCGCTCCAGGCGAACCAGAAGATGCCGTGGCTGTTGAGGCGTTCGAGTTGCGTTCCCGCGTGCGGTCCTTCCTGAGCCTCGCCATCGAAGCTCCACCCGTTGCCGTCCTCGTCGACCAGCCGGCCCTCGGACGGCGAGAACCGCACAGGGTCGCCGTCGACTTCGCGGACGAACAGCTTCACCCCACCCTCTCGCTGGTCCTCGACGACCAGTACCGGCACGCCGCCGACCTCGTCGTTGACGACGTCGGCTTCGGTGACCGTCTCCTCGGGGTACGCTCGCGAGGCGTTGCCGATGGTGACTCCGTAGACGATCGTCTTCGAGTGGAGGCGGTCGTCGACGCTGTCCACGTCGAAGCCCACGCGTTCGCTGTCCGCGTACCCCGAGTAGGGATTCGAGCCGTAGGTCGACTTCGGGTAGATCCCGGTGTCACGCGAGAGTACCTGCGTCTGCGGGTGGGCCTCGCGCCACTCCGCCCACGTCGTGATCGAACTGGGCACGAGTGTCAGCTCGCGGGGAACGAGCGGGCCGACTATGGCCTCCCCTTCGAGCTGGCTCCAGTACGTCTCTGTCTGGCGGTCGTACATCACCAGGTTGGCGTTGATCAGTTTGCCCGACACCCCGAACGACAGTGTCTCGCCATCGACGCGGCGGTCGAAGACCAGCCCTGAGCGACACAGCGGGCAGTAGGTCACCGCGACGGGCGTGCCGCCGACCTCGTCGTTGACGATTTCGTGGACGTTCAGGATCCGCAGGGGATAGGCCCGCGTCTCGCCGTCGACCTCGATCCCGATGACCATGTCGTCCTCGTTGAGCCAGCCGTCGGCCGCGTCGGCCGACTGGTAGGTCGGGTCGTCGATGGAGGGGATGCAGTCCGTTCCGCCGGGACAGCCCTGCCGGAGCCTGTCGGGACGGACGGTGTACCTGGTCCCGTCGTCGGTGACATTGAAGTCGGCCTCGGAGGCGGCGGGCTGCTCGGGTGTGGCCTGCTGGGTCGCACCGGCACCGCCCAGTGCGACGGCCAGCGAACTGGCAACGACCAAGACGACAACGGTCCCGACATAGAGGGTCCGCTCGTCGGGTCTCACGACGGATCACCCCAGCGCACGACCGTCGCACCGACGGTTCCGACAGTGTACAGCCAGAGGAACTCGACGTACAGCCGCCCGGCACGGAAGACGGCCTGGCCGACAGTCTCCCCGAACAGGTCGGCGTAGAAGACGTTCGCGCCGAACAGGACCTGGGGTGCCGCACGCAACGGGAGCAACAGGATGTTCAGCACCGGCCCGAGCAACTCCGCCACGAACGGCAGCCGGACGAGGACGAACAGTCCCACCGCGAGTGCCAGCGTGAGCCGGCGCGTCCGGGCGAACGCCAGCACCCGGTCCGTGACGCCGGCTTCCCAGGGTCGGAAGCGATACACCGGGAGCACGAGGAGGCCGAACGCGACGACCAGGATGACACTCATCACGGACAGCGAGGACAGCGACCCGGCCGCGCCGACAGCCAGCAGGAACACCAGCCAGGTCAACAGCCCCATCCCGACGGGAACGAGGACCCGGGCGACCGCCTCGAGACGGCTCTCGGAGACTGCGTCCGCGTCGAGCGTTGCCATACGGGAGCGCACGGCCCGGAGCTGTGTATGTATTCGGTAACCGCGACCTCACTCCTCCGTCCGCTCCCGAGACTTGTCGCCCAGCGCGGGACCGACACCTAAACGGGGCTCGGCCGCACACGGGGGGTATGGTCACCTCGAGTGCCCCGGGGAAGGTCTACCTCTTCGGGGAACACGCGGTCGTCTACGGGGAGCCGGCGGTCCCGTGTGCCATCGAGCGCCGCGCCCGCGTCACCGTCGAGGAGCGGCCGGAGGGGGTCCGCGTCCACGCGGGCGACCTCACCCTCGATGGCTTCACCGTCGAGTACGACGGCGACGCCGCCGGCAGGCCGGACGTGGACGTACCGGATTCGCTGATCGAGGCGGGCGTCGGCTACGTCAACGAGGCCATCGCGCAGGCACGCGACGCGGTCGGCGACGAGACGGCGGGATTCGACGTCACCGTCGACAGCCAGATCCCGCTCGGCGCGGGTATCGGGTCCTCGGCAGCGGTGGTCGTCGCCGCAATCGACGCCGCGACCCGCGAACTCGGCGTCGAACTCTCCCGCGAGGAACTGGCAGAGCGCGCCTACCAGGTCGAGTACACCGTCCAGGACGGCCAGGCCTCCCGTGCCGACACCTTCTGTTCGACGGTGGGCGGGGCCGTCCGCGTCGAGGGCGACGATTGCCGGACCTTGCCGGCGCCGGACCTGCCCTTCGTCATCGGCTACGACGGCGGCGCCGGCGATACCGGAGCGCTCGTCGCGGGTGTGCGAAACCTGAAGGAAACATACGACTTCGCGGCCGACACCGTGGCAGCCATCGGCGACATCGTCCGGAGCGGCGAGCGCGCGCTGGCCGACGGGGACGTCGCGGAACTGGGCCGGCTGATGGACTTCAATCACGGCCTGCTGGAGGCGCTGGGCGTCTCCTCGCGCTCGCTGGACGCGATGGTGTGGGCTGCCAGGGACGCCGGCGCGCTGGGTGCGAAACTCACCGGGGCCGGCGGCGGTGGCTGTATCGTCGCGCTGGACGAGACGGCCGAGACGGCGACCGCCCTCGAGTACACGCCGGGCTGTCAGGAGGCCTTCCGGGCCGAACTGGACACCGACGGCGTCAGGGTCGAAGCGGGATGACGACCGTCCTCAAACTCGGGGGAAGCGTCGTCACCCGGAAAGAAGACCCCGAGACGGTCGACGCGGACGCCCTCGCCATCGCAGCCGACGCCATCGCCGGTGCCCTCGGAGACCGGTCCGACGGACCGGACCGGCTCGTCGTCGTCCACGGCGGCGGGAGTTTCGGTCACCATCACGCCGACCGCCACGGCGTCTCGGCGACCGCAGGCAGTCACGACGCCGCTGCGCTGTCGGAGATCCACGGGGCGATGGGCGAGTTGAACGACGCCGTCCTCGACGCCTTCCACGAGCGGGGCGTGAACGCGCTCCCGGTCCGGCCGCTCTCCGTGGCATATCGTGCCGATGGCACCGGCGACTCGGGGACGGATGGCGCAACCGACGGTGACGACCACTCCGGAACCGACAGCGAAACCGCCAGGCTCCACCTGCCGACGGCCAGCGTCGAGGCCATGCTCGCCGAAGGGTTCGTGCCGGTCCTCCACGGCGACGTGGTCACACACCGGGGCCGGGGCGGGACCATCCTCAGTGGTGACGAGATCGTGGTCTCGTTGGCCCGGTCGCTGGACGCAGACCGCCTGGGGGTGTGTTCGACGGTTCCGGGGGTCCTCGACGCGAACGGGGACGTCATCGAGCGAATCGACTCGCTGTCGAGCGTGGCCGAGACCCTCGGTGCCAGCGACGCCACCGACGTCACTGGCGGGATGGCCGGGAAAGTCCGTGCGCTGCTCGCGGTACCGACGCCGGCACACGTCTTCGGACTGTCCGACCTGGAAGCGTTCCTCGCGGGTCGGGCACCCGGGACGGTCGTCGGCGGTCCCGAGTGAGCGGCCCAGGGCGCAACCTATTTTCGGCACCGCCTGCAACATCGCAGCATGTCAGCCGCCCGCCTCCTCGACAGTCTCCGCTACGGGGCAACGCTCGTCGGGTACCTGCTCGTCGTCGCTCTCGTCAGTGCGGGTGCGATCGGCGGCGGTGCGGTCCTCGCTGTCCCCGGCCGCGTCGGCCTCGACGCGGCCGCTGTGGGTACCGGCCGCCTTGCCGGCGGAATCGCCCTCGGAGTACTCGGAGCCGTCGTTTTCCTCGGCGGTCTGGTCGGCCTGGCCCACAAGCTCGTTGCCGACGCCGTCTCGGCCGGCGTCGAACACGGTGTACCGGCGCCCGAGCCGCGGGATGTGACTGCGTCGGGCGACGCTACCGGAGCGGATCAGTCGACCACTGACGCGTCCGAGGCGGGATCCGACAGATCTACAGCCGACCGGGAGCTCACCGACCACGCTCCAGCGGCGACCGATGACGGTCCGTCGACCCCCGGGAGCGACGCTGGCGCGACGGAGACAGCCACCGCCGACGCGCCTGCGGCGGCGACCGACGCCGACAGTTCGGAGTCCACCCGGGACTCGCCAGCGGCTGGGGCGGAGGAGCCACCAGCTCCCAGCCCGGAAGAAATCGTGTTCGGGTCCAGCGACGAGGCCGGGCCCGGGGAGCGAGCCGGGTCGGCCTCCGGAGTGGGGAGTGGGGGGTCGGAGGATCCGCTGGCGGATCCGTCAGACGAGACGTAGAAGCGCACACTTTTTATCGCCGGGCACACAAGCGGGAGATATCCGAGCATACGGCCGTCCGAGGGACGCGGCAGGACGGCCGGCGAGCGCACTGCGCGGGACCCCACCGGGGCAGCCCCGCGCGCGACGGTGCGCTCGGGACGCGGTTCCGGCGACGCGGCAGCCGTCCGACGGCTGTCGCCCCCCAGCGTGGGACCAGCCGACCGATTCCCGCGGCGCGCGAGCGTCCGTCGGCCACCGCACCCGGGGACCGGCCACCTCGGCGTGATACCATGGAAATCGAAATCGCAACGATCGGAGGCTACGAAGAGGTCGGCCGCCAGATGACTGCCGTCCGTGCCGGAGACGACGTCGTCGTCTTCGACATGGGGCTGAACCTCTCGAAGGTACTGATTCACGACAACGTCGAAACCGAGCGGATGCACTCGCTCGACTTGATCGACATGGGCGCGATCCCGGACGACCGCGTCATGTCGGACCTCGAAGGGGACGTGAAGGCCATCGTGCCCACGCACGGCCACCTCGACCACATCGGCGCCATCTCGAAGCTCGCACACCGCTACGACGCGCCCATCGTCGCCACGCCCTTCACCATCGAGCTGGTCAAACAGCAGATCCAGAGCGAGGAGAAGTTCGGCGTCCAGAACGACCTCGTGAAGATGGAGGCCGGCGGGCGGATGTCCATCGGCGACCGCAACGAACTCGAGTTCGTCAACGTCACCCACTCGATCATCGACGCCATCAACCCCGTCCTCCATACGCCGGAGGGCGCCATCGTCTACGGGCTGGACAAGCGGATGGACCACACGCCGGTCATCGGCGACCCCATCGACATGGACCGCTTCCGCGAGATCAGCCGCGAGGGCAACGGTGTCCTCTGTTACATCGAGGACTGTACGAACGCCGGCAAGAAGGGCCGGACCCCGAGCGAGGCCGTCGCCCGCCGGCATCTCAAGGATGTCATCTACAGCATGGAGGACTACGACGGCGGCATCGTCGCCACGACGTTCTCTTCCCACATCGCGCGCGTGAAGTCGCTCGTCGAGTTCGCGGACGACATCGGGCGCCAGCCCGTCCTGCTGGGCCGGTCGATGGAGAAGTACTCCGGGACCGCCGAGCGCCTGGACTTCGTGGAGTTCCCCGAGGACCTGGGCATGTACGGCCACCGCAAGTCCGTCGACCGCACCTTCAAGCGCATCATGAACGAGGGCAAGGAGAACTTCCTGCCGATCGTCACCGGCCACCAGGGCGAGCCGCGTGCGATGCTCACCCGGATGGGCCGGGGCGAGACGCCGTACGAACTCGACAACGGCGACAAGGTCATCTTCTCCGCGCGGGTCATTCCCGAGCCGACCAACGAGGGCCAGCGCTACCAGTCCGAGCGCCTGCTCGGGATGCAGGGTGCGCGTATCTACGACGAGGTCCACGTCTCGGGCCACCTCAACCGCGAGGGACACTACGAGATGCTCGACACGCTCCAGCCACAGCACGTGATCCCGGCCCACCAGGACATGAGCGGCTTCGCTCCATACGTCGACCTCGCGGAGAACCAGGGATACACCATGGGGCGTGACCTGCACGTGACCCGCAACGGGAACATGATCACGCTGGTCGAGTGACCATGGGCCGCCAGCAGGCCGTCGAGGCTGCCATCCTCGACCGGCGCGAGGTCGTCAACGAGGCCATCGACGAGGACCTCCCGCCGGACCACCCCGAAGACCTCTACGAGGCTTCGCGGTATCTGTTGAAAGCCGGCGGGAAGCGTCTGCGGCCGACGATGCTGTTGCTGGTCGCGGAGGCACTCGCCGACGTCGCGCCGCTCTCGGCCGACTATCGGGACTTTCCGGCCGTCGACGACTCGACGGTCGACGTGCTCGCCGCCGCGGTCAGCGTCGAGATTATCCAGTCGTTCACCCTCATCCACGACGACATCATGGACGACGACGAGATGCGCCGCGGCGTCCCGGCGGTCCACGAGACCTACGGGCTCTCGACTGCTATCCTCGCCGGCGACACCCTCTACTCGAAGGCCTTCGAGCGGATGCTCGCGACCGGCGCGACCCCGGAACGGTCGGTCCGGGCGCTCTCGCGACTCGCGCGGACGTGCACGCAGATCTGTGAGGGCCAGTCCCTGGACATCGGCTACGAGAACAATCCCGAGATCACCACCGGCGAGTATCTCGAGATGATCGAACTGAAGACGGCCGTCCTCTACGCGGCGTCGGCGTCGATCCCCGCCATTCTCCTCGGGTACGAGGACGCCGTCGACCCGCTGTACGGGTACGGCCTGGACGTGGGCCGCGCGTTCCAGATCCAGGACGACCTGCTCGATCTGACGACGCCGACCGAGAAGCTCGGCAAGCAACGCGGGAGCGACCTGATCGAGGACAAACAGACCCTCGTCACCGTCCACGCCCGCCAGCAGGGCGTCGACGTCGAGGGACTGGTCGACGCCGAGTCCACGGACGACGTGACCGAGGCAGACATCGAGGCGGCCGTGGCGACACTCGAGGAAGTGGGAAGCATCGACCACGCCCGTGAGACGGCACGCGAGTACGTCAGGAGCGGCAAAGGCCGCCTGCAGGTGCTCCCCGACAGCGAAGCTCGGGACCTCCTCGCGGGCATCGCCGACTACCTCATCGAGCGCGACTACTAGAGTTTCTTCTCGGCGTCCTCGGCGAGTTCTTTCATGCGCTTGCCGACGCGGCCGGCGTCGGAGAACTCGTCTTCGCTCATCGCGTTCGCGAGGGCGTTGCCCAGCACGAAGACGGCGTGTTTGTGCTCGCTTTTGGACTTGTGGACGTCCGCGGGCGTGACGTCGAGTTCCTCGTAGGGGTCGAACAGCGACTCGTCGACCTGTTCGAGGTCCTTGAAGTAGTTCATGATCGTCACCATCTGTTCGTGCAACTCCAGAAGCTCGTCTTTGTGCATACTGGGACGTTGGGCCGGTATGGGTTTAAATATTGTCTGAGAGGGGCTACCAGCGTGCGGACGGGAGCAGCGTGACTAGCAGTCAGAAGACGTACTCGTCGTCGTGGCCCATCATCCCGTCATCTTCGAACCCGGGTTCCTCCTCGTCGTCGACGGGGCCGCTCGTCTTGTAGGCCTTCAGTCCCGTCGACAGGAGTTCCTCGATGGCCTCCTCGCGGTTGAGGAATTCGTCCTGCTCGACCATTTGAGCGATCTGCATTTCGAGATGTTCTGGAATCGTAATCTCTACCTTTGGCATCTCAACGTTGGTGGCTTCGACTGAGGGGTATTTAAACCTGACGGGGAGTGTTACCGCTCACGCAAAGATTTGATACGGCAGTGAAAACACAGGTTTCTTCAATCTGTGTTTTGTTTCTTATTTCCTATATTTAGGTAAGACAGAAAACAGTTTGGCCCGGCTCCCGGGGACTCGCTGTCGGTTTCCGGTGAGTGGTTCCGGTCCGGGACCGTCAACCCCGGAACTCGCTCTCAGGGCCAGATGCCGCCTTCCTCGGCGGCCTGGAGGACGCGCCGGATGGCGACCACGTACATGGCGGTCCGGAAGTTGGGGGTCTCGTTTCGCTCGTAGACGGACACCAGTTCGTCGAAGGCGTCCGTGATGATCCGTTCGAGTTCGTCGTTGACCTTCGATTCGGGCCAGTAGAAGCGCTGTCGGTTCTGGACCCACTCGAAGTACGAGACGGTGACGCCGCCGGCGTTTGCGAGGATATCCGGGAAGACTGCGACGTCCCGCTCGGTCAGGACATCGTCAGCCTCGGGGGTGAGTGGGCCGTTGGCAGCCTCGACGATGACGTCCGCGGAGACGTCCCGCGCGAGGTCGCCGTCGATGGCGTTCTCCAGGGCTGCCGGGATCAGGAGGTCGACGTCCATCGTCAGCAACTCCTCGTTCGAGAACTCCTCGACTGCGCCCTCGAAGCCGGTGACACTGCCCGTCTCGCGTTTGAACGCCTTGGCTGCCTCGACGTCCAGTCCCTCTGGGTCGTGGATGGCGCCCGAGGAATCCGAGACTGCGACCACGTCGGCACCGAGGTCGTCGATCAGCCGGGCCGCGACAGAGCCGGCGTTCCCGTAGCCCTGGACGGCGACGGTCGCGTCGGCGATGTCGCGGCCGAGATACGCGAAGGCCTCCCGGGCGACGAGCATGACCGACCGACCGGTCGCCTCGACCCGCCCCTCGCTGCCGCCGCTCTCTATCGCCTTGCCGGTGATGACGCCCGGTTCGGTCGTGTTCTCCAGGGTCTCGTAGGTGTCCTTGATCCAGTTCATCTCGCGTCGCCCGGTGTTGACGTCCGGCGCGGGGATGTCCCGGTCCTCGCCGATGATCGGCCGGAGTTCCTTGGCGTAGGACCGGGTGATGCGTTCCAGTTCCGACATGGAGTACTCGACCGGGTTGATGACGATGCCTCCTTTCCCGCCGCCGTACGGGATGTTGACTGCGGCACACTTGAACACCATCCACCCCGAGAGGGCCTTCACCTCGTCGCGGGTGACCCCCGGATGGTAGCGGATACCGCCTTTGTAGGGGCCGCGGTCGCCGTTGTACTGCGAGCGGAAGGCTTTGAACACCTCGATGGAGCCGTCGTCCATCTCGACGGTGAGGTTCGCCTCGAGGACGCGCTCGGGGTGTTTGAGTCGCTCCAGGACGTCCGGCGTGGCGTCCAGAAATGCTGCGGCGTCGTCGATCTGCTCCTGGAGACTCTCGAATGGGTTCGCCTCCTCGGACATACCTCAATCTCAGCGAGCAGCGGGAAAAACGTACCGCTGCTGTGTCGTTCGCACGCAGGTCGCCCGCCCGCGGCAAGCCCTCAGCGCTGGTCCGCGGCCTCGGCGCGTTCGATGACCCGTTCCGCCTGTGCGATCAGCGGCGCGTCGATCATCTCACCGTCGACCTCGAAGACGCCACGGCCCTCGGTGGCGGCCCGCTCACCTGCCGCCAGGACCCGCTCGGCCCACTCGACGCGCTCGGGGTCCGGGGTGAACGTTTCGTTGATGACGGCCACCTGCCGCGGGTGGATCGCCATCTTCCCGTCGTAGCCCATCTCGACGGCCCGCTCGGTGTCGGCTCGCAATCCGTCGGTGTCCTCGAAATCGGTCCACAGGGTGTCGATGGCGTCGACCCCAGCTGCGCTGGCCGCGGTGACCACTCGCTGGCGGGCGTAGAGGACTTCGGTGCCCTCGGCGGTCCGGGTGGCGCCGACGTCGGCCGCGAAGTCCTCGGCGCCGAACAGCACCGCGTCGGTCGGGTCGGCGGCGGCGATGGCCTCCGCGTCGAGGACGCCCCTTGCGGATTCGACGAGTGCCAGCACCGGCAGGTCGGCGTCGTGTTCCGCGAGCAGGCGAGCGAGCGTCTCGACGTCCGCGGCCGCCTGCGTCTTCGGGAGCACGACGCCGTCCAGGCGCGGCGACCCCGCGAGGACGGCCGCGAGGTCGTCGTCGGCTGCGATGCCGGCAGGGTTGACCCGGACGCACACCTCACACTCCGGGTCGATGTCGTGTAACACGCCGTTGACCGCCTCGCGGGCGCGCGCTTTCTCCCCGGGCGCGACGGCGTCCTCGAGGTCGAAGATGACGACGTCCGCGCCCGTCGTCGGTGCCTTCCGCATCAGGTCGGGCTGGTCGCCCGGCGAGAACAGGACGCTCCTGCGTGCCATACAGTGCGCGGGACCGGATTCGAACCGGCGGACCCCTACGGGACAGCGTCCTAAGCGCTGCGCCTTTGGCCTGGCTCGGCTACCCGCGCTCGGGCGGTGTGCGTCGCGCCACACCGGCTGCGGGTTCGTTCGGGACGATAATAAA
>JAHENO010000096.1 GCA_018609945.1 Haloarculaceae archaeon
ATGACGCCTGCCATGAGGCCGAGCGTCGCCACGCGCTCGTAGCCACTTCTGTGCGTCTCGGGGATGATTTCGTCGGAAATGACGAACAGCATCGCGCCTGCGGCAAACCCCATCGCGTACGGCAACAGCGGTTCGATCGTCGCCACGGCGACGGCCCCGAGCACTGCGAGCGGGATTTCGACCACCCCTGCACGGACCCCAGCAACTGCGGCATACAGTCGCCGGTCGAGGCCGGCATTGATCGCCGCCACCGATACTGCCAGTCCCTCGGGGACGTTCTGGAGGCCGATCGCGAACATCAGTGATAGCGCGCTCCCGAGCTGTGCTGGGTCGCCGCCAGCAGCACCGAAGCCGACACCGACAGCGAGACCTTCGGGCATGTTGTGCAGTGTGATCGCCAGGATGAACAAGACGACGCCCGCCAGCCGTTCGTCGCTGACTGGCAGCGTCTCGTCCTGTCCGGCTGCGTCCGTCCGACGGTTGCCAGTCAGGAGGTAGTGTGCGTGGGGAACGAGTGCGTCCGCCCGATCGAGGAACAGCGCACCGAGCCCGACGCCGATCAGTGTCGGGATCGGGTTGCCCCCCGAATACTCCTCGATGCCGGGGATGATGAGGCTGGTAAACGCCGCGGCGAGCATGACACCGGCCGCGAACCCGAGCATACCATTCAGTGCCCGCTCGGATGGGTTTCGCCAGACGAGGACGAGCGAGGCACCGAAGAGATTCAGGAGCGCAATGACGGTCCCCCCGGCAAGGGCCTGTACGACTGGAGAGGTTCCCACGAATCGGACGAAGGTCTCCGTGATTTGGGCCGGCACTGCCTGACTCCTCGGGGTGGAGGCTATTAGAAGTGCGCATCCAACGGGATGAACTATCACGGCGATAGAGTCGCGCCTCTCGCGGCCGGTGTGACCGGACAGTCGACGGGAGCATGTCGACGGACGGTGAATGTCACTCCCGCCGGGGTCCGAGCGCGCGGACCGACCCGGAGCGGTCACCGACGAAGAGGTGGCCATCAGCGACCGCGAGCGGCGAACTCGGTTCGAACGAGCCGTCCCGCCACAGCTCGCTGCCGTCGGCGGTGTCGAGCGCGAGGAGAGGCGTGTCGTGGCCCCACCCGTAGAGTGCGTCGCCGGTGACGACCAGCGCCAGCGTCGCCCGGACCGACCGTCGCCAGCGTTCGGTCCCATCGGCCGCGTCGACAGCGTGGACGGCCTCGTCCGAAGAAGTGTACACCACGCCCCCGTGCACGACCGGCGGTTCGTTGGCGTTGCCAGCGATCGGAGCAGTCCAGAGCTCCGTTCCGTCGGCAGTGTCGTACGCTCGCACCGCGGTCCCGATGTTGACGTACACCCGCCCGTCGGCCACGATCGGCGGCGACTGGACGCGGGATTGGTCGCCGACGACGACGGTCCAGCGGTCGCTTCCGTCGGTGGTTTCGAAAGCCCGCAATACGCCATTCGCGCCGGCGTACACGGCGCCATCCTCGACAGCCACCTCCAGAGCGACGAAACGGTCATTGTCGACGGACGTCCGCCACACCACCGTGCCATCGGCCGCATCGACCGCCCTGACTGTCCCCGAGAAAGTTCCGACGTAGAGCTTGCCGTCGGCCAGTGCGGGGGACCGGACCTCGTGGTCGAACGTCAGCGCCCAGCGTTCCGAGCCGTCCGCACGGTCGAGAGCCGAGAGTGTGCCCTCGGTCGTGCCGACGTAAACTGTTTCCTCATCGAGCGTCGGCGCCGCACTGACAGGGCCGTCCAGCCGGGCAGACCAACCGAGTGTGCCTGTGTCTGCTGCCATCGCGTAGAGGTAACTGTCTTCGCTGCCGACGTAGAGCGTGTTCCCGAGGATTGCTGGCGCGACTGTGACGCTGTCACCGGTCCTGAGTCGCCACTGCGTGGCCCCGCTCGCGAGCGAGACGCCGACTGTCCCCGTCGAAACCACGCCTCCCGTCACCGCCGGCCGCAGGGCACCGCCCTGGACGGCCCAGCGTTCCTCGCCGGTTGCGGCGTCGTAGGCGACCAGCCTGCCATCGAATGAGACGAGAACGAGGCCGTCCTCTATTGCGAGAGGGATCTCCTCCGGCGGGCCGGAAGTGAAACTGTACCGTTCGGTGCGGGCCGCGCCCCAGCGTTCCTCGGCGTCGCCAGGCGAGAGTGCAACCACAGTTCCCCGGAACCACCGGACGTCCGTGGGTGTCGGCGTCGGGGTCCCCTCTCCCGTGGCTGGCGTGGCGAATCCACCGTCGGCATCCCCGTCGACGGTCGTGACGTAGATTGCATCGGCAGTCACTGTCGGCGGTGCGGCGATGGTGTCGCCGGCGGGATACGTCCACTGCCGGTTGCCTGTCTCGCCGTCGAGCGCGACGAGACGCGGGCCGACGGGGACGTAGACGTCGCCAGACACTGCGGGCGAGAAGGGGATGTCGCTATCGAGGGAAACGCGCCAGCGCTCTGCCCCGTCGACTGCGTCGAGTGCGAGAATCTCGCCGGAACGCAACCCTACAGCCACGGTCTCTGGCCCGACGCCCGGGGACGTCGCCACGCCGCCGATCTGGGAGTACCAGTGCTGATTCCCATCTGCTGGCGAGAGGGCCCGCACGCCGTCCGTGGTCGCGACGACGACCCGCTCCTGTGCCGCGGCGAGCCCGCGGACCTGTCCGTCGAGTTCGACCCGCCAGCGCTCGCGACCGGTCCCGCTGTCCACGCCGATCACCGAGTCACCTGCGGTGGCAACGACCGTTTGTTCGACTGCGACGGGTGCGACCCGTTCGTCGACGCGGGGACCCAACCACCGGACCGAGCCGTCGGCCGACTCGCGGGCGTAGAGGACGCCATCGGTCGAGACGACCACGAACGCCCCGTCGGTGGCGAGCGGAGCGGTCGCTGGCTTTCCAGCAGCGACAGCCCTGTGCCACCGCTCTTCGATGTCGCGGGTGGGGGCGGACGCGTCGGTGGCGCCCGTATTGCCGGCGTCTCGCTGGAAACTCCGCCACGAACCGTCGAGCGGTTCCGGGGTCGGCGTCACCGTGCTATCCTCCGGCGACGAATTCGAGTCGGTCCCGCTGCTCGTGGGTGACGACTCCGAACGGCCGTCCCGGGAGAGGGTGGCACAGCCCGCGAGGCCGGCGACGGCAACAGCGAGGAACTGACGCCTGTCCATACCACTCTTCACTGGAGAGGCCAAAAGTGTCTTGAGATAGCTCAAGCACGCGTTTGACCGACCTGCGACACCTCTGGCGGTGGCAGCCTTCGAGAGTATGGAGCGTGTGACAACCGAGGGCCGCGTGCCCTCTACCGGACACCAGACGTGCCGGAAACTAATAGTCGAGCCTGCCGCGGTGAAAGTAAAACTACCAGACGTGAAACCCGCCTCCGTCGTCGTCAGACGCCCGGCTGACGGGCACCACCGGTCGGTGGGTCCGAGCAAACTGGTCCGACAAGGTCGTGGTCGACGCCCGTCGGACGGTCGTCAACTATCGGCGTCGCCGCGGAACTGGCGGATGACTTCGTCGACGACGTCGTAGTCGGCTGCTACGATGTACCGACGACCGGCGACGAGCGTCGTCGAGTGCTGGACTGCGACGTCGCCACTGGCCTTGGAGACGACCAGCGACCCCTCGGGCAGGACATCCTCGACGACTTCGCCGGCTGCGGGCGCGTCGTAATCCAGCCGGACGTCCAGCAGTTCCAGGTCGCCTGTCACCCCCTCGAGTGACCGGACGTCACTGCCGGCGATGGCGTTGACCGCCGCCTTGATGCTCGCGCGCTCGGGGAAGTAAATCCGGTCGACGAACTCGCTGTACTCGTCGCCGTCCTCGTCCTCGATGCGGGCGACGGTCTCGATGTCCGGCGACAGTTGCTTCGCGGCCATACAGATTGCCAGGTTCGTGGCCTGGTCGTCCGTGAGGGCCGCCAGGACACCCGTATCGTCGGTCAGCGTCCCGCGGAGTACCGTCGGTCGCGTGGCGTCACCCTCGGTGTAGGTGATCCGCTCGCCGGTCTCTTCGGTATCCACGACCGAGGGGTCGCGTTCGATGACGGTCACGTCGTGACCGCGGTTGGCAAAGTCTTCCGCGACCCGCCGGCCGACACGCCCACCGCCAGCGATGACGAGTTGGCTTCTGTCTGTCATATGTGCATCTGGGCGCGGAGGAGAGGATAAAGGTATCGTCACTCGGCTGGCCTATCGGTCTTCTTCGGTCGCGTTCACTCCCCCGGAAGCCGGCGGCGCATCGCCGCGACGTATTCCTCGGCGGCGTCTGCCTCGACCTCCTCGTCCTCGGCCTCGGGATCCAGCAACGTCTCAACCCGATCACAGCCGTGCAGAAGGTGGTCCCGGAGTTCCCCCGATGGCAGTTTGTTCCTCGCGACCGAGCGGGCGGACGTGATCGTCTCGCGGGCCGTCGGGACATCGTTCCCCTCGAGGGCCGCCGCACACTCCCCGAGCAACTGGGCGAGTGTCTCCTCGACGTCCGCCGGGATGTCGTCGTCCACACTCGCCGTGCGTACCCCGGAACCAAGAAACCTAGCGTCGCGCCGAATATTCTACCGGGAATAGGAACGACAGCACTGTGTGCCCAGCGACTGCCAGCGCGAGCGCCTCGCGGAACCGAACGAGGCCACACTTTGTGCGAGGGGCACAGCCCTGAGAGCGACGGGAACCATGCCGTCCGAAATCAAAAAATAGTCAAATTTCCGGAATTTGGCCACACTGTGTCAAAGTAACGATTCGAAACCTGTCCACTACAGCAATTAGTTCGGTAGGAGCTTGGGAGGTTACAAACGAGCACACCGACTCTCGTGAAGCCATAGATTAAAGATTTGGTGCATGGTAGCAAGAAACATGGATACCGCACTCGACGACATCGCGTTTCTCGCAAACTCCGACAACCGCGTGGCGGTCCTCGAACGACTGGTCGACGGGGTGCGGGACCGCGACGAACTCACCGGACGAGTCGATGCGTCACGGGTCACGATTGCACGCATCGTCCGCGAACTCGAAGCGCGAAAGTGGATTACGCGCTCCGGCTGCGAGTACACTGTGACACCGCTCGGCGAGTGGGTGTACGAGGAGTTCACCCGCCTAGTAGACGAGATGGAGGCTGCACAGCGGTTGCGTGAACCCTACCAGTGGATGCCGGACGATCTGATGCCGTTCGACATCCGGCGTCTCCGGGATGCCGAACTCATCCTGCTCGATGGGACCGATCCGACTGCCCTCGTCCGACGGATTGTCGAATTCCATCGGTCTGGTGAGCGCATCCGGGGCCTGGCACGCGCTGCTGCCCCCACATTTATCAAGAACCAATGGGAATTGACCGTCCACGGGGACACCCGAGTCGAACTGGTGCTCACACCGGAGGCCGTTGACGTCGTCCGGAACCATCAGCCCACGGCACAGAAATTCCGCGAGATGCTCAGTGCGGAGAACGCGCGCTATTCCGTTCACGAGGAGATTCCGATGTCAGTTGGGATCGTCGACGGCATCGTCGGGATCAACCTCACTGACGAACAGGGCGTTCTCAAAGGGGGAGTGGTGACTGACGACGCGGCTGTTCAGGCGTGGGCAGTCGATCTCTTCAAGACCTGCCAAGAACGAGCGAGGCCGGTAGACCCTGACGCGATTGTGGTGTGACTATTCGGCCGGTCTGAACACTGGCCTCTCCCGAACAAAGACACCGAACAGTGTTCATACCGGCTGGTGCAACAGCCTCTAAATCTCCTTGATGCTATCTGAGAGTTATCGATAGACAGTGCGCTGCTAACAGGACAGAGCCCTCGTATCGATCAAATACACTGCCAGTCATAACTCCGTGAAGCATTCGTATTCGGTTAAGACGTGAAATCAGCATACAGCGCTGCATTCACCTCCTCAAGAAGCGTCTGGCGTGATGGAGCTGGTTGTCTTGCCTCCTGATACCACGTATTCGGGAGATTCGGATCGTAGTTGAACGATACAACGATCTCAGAGAGAACCCGCTGGGCGTACGACCGGAAGGTCGTCGCCCAGCGTTCCGTCGGGAACACGCAGTCATCATCCAGTTCCTCAGCGTGATCGACGAACAACCGAAGGATAGCTCTGCTGACCACCAGCGTCAGCAGAGCCGCCGTCACCTGAATCCGGACGATGTGTTCTTTCTCCGTCTGGAACCGACCCAGCCCGTACTGCGATTTCAATTCGCGGAACAACAGTTCAACGACCCACCGAGCACGGTACAGCGTCGAGATGTCCTCAGGACTGAACGTCCCACTGGGTAAGTTCGTGATGTACAATCGATAGCCGTCGTCGGCGTCCTCATCGCGGACGCCGACGACTCGGAACCGCTTGCTGTCCCACGACCGCGTCTTGTTGTATTCTCGCCGCTGGAACCGAACTGTGACTTCAACGTCGATGTGTTTTCGATACAGATCACCGACAACATCGAAGATTTGCTTGCCTTCGAGCGGAATGGCGCGGCCGCGCCATTCGCGCAGCTCGCGGACGATTTCCGGATTCGCACTCCGTTTCAGTCTGCTGACGAAGAAGCCATCGTTCTCGTCGATCAGCGCGAACCGACGGTATTTGAAGAAGCCGAGATCGAGCAAGAACAACCGTCCACGCATCCACGATCCGGTTTTGAAGAGGGTGCTCTCGTGGGTTCGCTCGTCGGTGATCGCGCGGGCGATCACCGACTGCGTGGTGACGCTGTGGACGAGATAGAGCTTGAGTCCGGAGACATCTTGATGGGTCGCAGGAAACGCCGAGAGGAAGCGATGTAACCGCACGACGGTAGCGTCGGCGACGACTACATCGCGGAACTGCTTGAAGGCTGGAGCGAGGGTGTGAGGGACAGCGACCTCCTCGACGGCGTGGTCGAGGAGGTCGCGGAGGAGTCGTTCGAGTTCTATAGTGAATCGGTCGTAGAAGCTGGAGGCGACGAGATTCTGGCCGGTTGCGCCGTTGTACGTCCGGCGATAAGCGGCGATCGAGCGGGCTTCGCCGCCGACGGCGAAGCCCACGATAAGCGTCCAGACCAGTACCCGGATGTCGAGCTTGCGCTCTCTCACGACGACTTCGCGCTCACGCGCGAGGTCGTCGATCATCCTGGATGGGAACAGCGAAGTCAGCAGCGACCTAATTGCATCTGGGGAGAGTTTCATTCACTTCCCCTTCGCTCTCTGAGTTCAGGTAGCCGTCGGCTTGCGATTTAGCCTCTTATCCGAATACGAATGGTATCACCTCGTATACACACCCACGACGGGTCCGTGTCGTTGATTGCCGTCGACCACCAACTACGGCTATGAAACGCTCCATCGCGGACCACGCCGCCAGGTTCGACGAGAAGGCC
>JAHENO010000097.1 GCA_018609945.1 Haloarculaceae archaeon
ACCATCCCGGAAAAGAATAAAGGGCCCAGCCCTTAGCTACTCCCGATGGCTACCCCGGCAGTACCGGCCGACGTGCCCGACCCCGAGGCGCTCTCCGAGGCGTTCCACGTCTACGAGGTCGAAGTGACCGACGAGGGGGTGCGCTACTACGGCGAACCCCTGACGGTCCGGGACGAAGTCGTCAAGCGGCTCGCCCCCACCTTCCGGCAGGCGGGCTACCGGGTGCGGATGAACTACGAGACCGGCGAGTTCGTCCTCGTGGCGACCGAGCGCTCGACCTCCATCGACGGCGTCCCCTGGCTGAACCTCCTGCTGTTCGTGGTGACGGCCGGGACGACGCTGTTTGCCGGCGCGCAGTGGTACGGCCTCCCCGTCAGGGAGAACCCCCTGCTCCTGGTGCAGGCCTGGCCCTTTGCCGTGTCCGTGCTGGGCGTGCTCGCGGTCCACGAACTCGGCCACTACGCGCTCTCGCGACACCACGAGGTCCAGGCGACGCTGCCCTACTTCATCCCTATCCCGAACGTCCTCGGGACGCTGGGCGCGGTCATCCGGATGAAGGACAACATCCCCAGCCGCGAGGCGCTGTTCGACATCGGCGTCGCTGGCCCGCTCGCCGGCATCGCCGCGACGGTGGTCGTGACGGCGGTCGGCGTCTCGCTCGATCCCATCCGGGTCACCGAGGCGTCGCTCGTGACCGACCTCGAACTCGGGTTCCCCCTGTTGATACAGGGGATCGCCGCGCTCGTGGGCGAACCGCTGCACTACAGCGAGCCGGGGCTGATGGTGAATCCGGTGCTGGTCGGCGGCTGGGTCGGCGCGTTCGTCACGTTCCTGAACCTCCTTCCCGTGGGACAGCTCGACGGCGCACACGTCGCCCGGGCCGTCGTCGGCGACCACATCGACGTCGTCCAGCGGGTCGTCCCCCTCGCCCTCTTCGGCCTCGCCGGCTACCTCTACGCCTTCGCGGACGGCCGCGGCGCGTTCCTGTGGCTGATCTGGGGCTTCCTGTCGCTCGTGTTCGGCTTCGCCGGGAACGCGACGACCGTCGACGAGTCCCCCGTCGGCCGGAAGCGCCAGGCCGTCGCCGTCCTCACGCTCCTCGTGGGGGCGCTCTGTTTCGTGCCCGTGCCCATCGCCCTGACCGGCTAGATGGCCACCGTCGCCCGACCGCGAACGCTTAAGTCACGGACGCGACTGGTGCGTGCATGGACCTGAGTGCGGTTCGTGTTCTCGATCTGACACAGCTGCTACCCGGCCCGTACGCGACGCAGTTGCTCCGGGACGTGGGTGCCGAGGTCGTGAAAGTCGAACGACCTGACGGCGGCGACCCCGGCCGGGCGTTCGGTGCGGCCGACGGGGAGAGCGACGGCACCGCGGCGGCCGGGAACACCGAGACGGTCACGTACGAGTCCTCGCCGCTGTTCGACGTCGTCAACCGCGGCAAGCGAAGCGTGACGCTCGACCTGTCGAGTGACGACGGGCGGGAGGCGTTTCTCGACCTCGCCCGAGACGCCGACGTCGTCGTCGAGCAGTTCCGGCCCGGCGTCGTCGACCGCCTGGGCATCGGTTACGAAGACGTCCGCGCCGTCTGCGACGACGTGGTCTACTGCTCCCTGTCGGCGTACGGCCAGACGGGCCCCGAGAGCGGGCGCGTCGGCCACGACCTCAACTGCGCGGGCGTTGCCGGAGTGGTCGACATGACCCGGCCGGACCCCGGGGCCGACCCCGTCCTCCCCGGGTTCCCGGTCGCCGACATGGCCGGCGGACTGTTCGCTGCCCTCTCGGTCGTGAGCGCCCTGCTGAGCCGGGAACTCGGCGGCGAAAGCGACGGCGAGAACGGCAACAGCAGCGCCGGCCGGGCGGAGGGCGAGTACCTCGACGTCTCGATGACCGACGCCGTCGTCTCGCTGTCACAGATCGTCGCCGGCCCCGCTATGGCCGGCCGCGACCAGCGCCCGGGCGAGACGGCGCTCACGGGCGCCTATCCCTGCTACGACGTCTACGAGTGTGCCGACGGACGGTACGTGACACTCGCTGCCCTCGAAGAGCGCTTCTGGGAGGGCTTTTGCCGCGCGGTCGACCGGCCCGACCTCGCGGAGGCACACATGGCCGCGGACGCGGCGACCCGGGAACGCGTCCGGGAAGAACTGGCCGCTCTCTTCCGCGACCAGTCCCGCGGGGCGTGGCTCGAGCAACTCGGTGACGTGGACGCGATGGTCGCGCCGGTCTACTCCGTCACCGAGGCGTTCGACGACCCGCATCTCGAGACGCGGGGCGTCATCCAGGACGTCGACGGACTGCTCCGGCGTGCCGCCTTCCCCGTCGAGGGCAGCGACGGGCCGGCACGGACGACCGACCCCGCGCCCGCGCTGGGGGAACACACCGCCGAGGTACTGGGCGAGGCGGGCTACACCGGCGAGGAAATCGCCGCCCTGCGGGCAGAGGGTGTGGTGTCGATACCCGGGGAGTGAACCGACACCTCGGGGATGCCGTCCAGCGAGGGTCGTGGTACCCCGACTCGCGGAAGGGTTATCCCTCGCGGGGGACTCTCTCTGGTCGTAATGGCAAACGGTAAGGTTGACTTCTTCAACGACACAGGCGGTTACGGCTTCATTTCGACTGACGACGACGGCGTAGACGACGACGAGGACGTCTTCTTCCACATGGAGGACGTCGGCGGTCCTGACCTCGAAGAGGGCCAGGAAGTCGAGTTCGACATCGAATCGTCCCCCAAGGGACCGCGCGCGACGAACCTGGTTCGCAAATAATAACGACTGTCACCCGTCGCTGACGGCGACAGTGACATTCCGTTCTTCCGACTATCACACCCGTAGCGTCTGCGTCAGTCAAACCGGTCCCTATCGGGAGCGACACCAGCAAAAAAATGACCGGATATCCGAAGTGCGTTCAGTGCGAGACGGAACGCGTCCACCCGGGATCGGTCCCGGTGCGGGCGATGAGGTCCGACCGACACGCCGGGCAAAACTCCGGCGTGACGGATTCGCTCCGGGGGACGTACACCCCGCCGCCGCAGACGACGCACGCGTCCGCGACGACGGTCGCACAGTCGGTGCAAACGTTGAAGTCGTCAACCGTGAGGTCGCGCAGGGGTTCGAGTTGTTTATCCAGGAGATACTCGTCGATGGCCGCCTGACAGCTGTGGCACGGTTTCATGACGATGCTTCTGAGACGACGTGACCGTCCCCTAAATACCTGTCTTCAGGAACTGAATGGAAACCGAGCAGCTGTGTCGCCGTTCCGGCAGGGGTCTACGGCGAGACGATTTCGATCTCGTGGCCGTCGCAGTCTTTCGTGAACGCGTAGCGGTTGTCGCAGCTCTCGGGGTCGCGGTAGTCCTCGGCGTCCCGCTCGACGAGCGTGTCCCAGAACGCCTGGAGGTCGTCGGTCCGGACGGCCATGTGACCCCAGGCGTCGCCCATCTCGTAGGAACGGCCGTCGTAGTTGTAGGTGAGTTCGACCGACATCGTCTCCGCGGGCGCGTCGGCGGGTTTCATGAAGTACAGCGCAAAGGAACTGTGTTCCGAGCGGCGGAACATCTCGTAGTCGAGCTTGCGCGCGTACCACCCGATGGCTTCGTCGGCGTCCTCGACGCGGATCATGGTGTGGTCGAGGCTCCACATCGCGCCGTGGTCGCGCTCGACGAGTTCGACCTCGTGGCCGTCCGGGTCCGTCACGAAGGCATACGAGCCGCCACAGGAGTCGGGGTCGCGGTAGTCCTCGACGCCCTCGGCCATCAGTTGCTCGTAGGCGTCGTAGACGTCGCGCACGCGGACGGCGATGTGGCCCCAGGCGTCGCCGAACGTGTAGGAGCGGCCGTCGTGGTTGTACGTGAGTTCGAGCGCCGCGCCCGCGTCGTGGGCGTCGGGTGCCTGGAGGAAGACGTTGGTGAAGGTGTCGGCCTCCCAGCGGCCGGTCTCCTCGTAGCCGAAGTGGGACTGGTACCACTCTATGGACTCCTCTAAGTCCTCGACGCGCATCATCGTGTGATCGAGTGTGGCTGACATACAGTCGGTTACAGGAATGGACGGGCGAAAAGGGTGGCGTTCGGACCCGCGGGGTCAGGCGAGGAATTGCCGCAGGGTTTCCCGGTCGAACCACCAGACGACGGCCCAGCAGACCACCGCCCCGACCGGGACGGCGAGGGTGTCCAGCCGCCGCGAGAACCCCCACGCGAACGAGACCTGCGTGAGTCCGACGACCACGAGCAGGAGTGCCGTCACGCGCCTGTCCTCGCGACCGAGCACCCGCCCCGAGACGGCACTCCCCAGCGCCACGGCATAGAGTACGACGCCGACGGGCCAAGCGATCAGGAACTCCGGCAGGCCGCGCGTGTAGACGAACGTGTACCTCAGCAGGTCCGTGACGTACAGCGGCGCGGGGTCGACGAGACCGAACGAGAACACGAGTGTGAGTTCACCGCCGGCGAAGACCAGCGACCACGGGACGAAACCGACCCCGACGATAGCGGCGACTCTGGCGTTCATATTTACGAGAGTCACTTCCGGGCGACGATGCGGAGGACGTCCTCGTCTTCGAGTTCGTGGTCGCGCCCGACCTGCTGGTCGTCGTGTTTGGCGCTGGGGCCGGTCACGCGGGCAAAGCGGAACCGCTCGTCGAAGCTGCCGCCGAGTTTCTCGCAGGCGTCGTCGACGGTGTCGCCCGCCCGGAGAATCAGGGGCTCCTCGCGGTCGACGCCCCGGCCCGGCTTGTCCATGTAGACCCGGATGAGGCCGAGTTCGTCCCAGAGGCGCTCGCGCAACGCGTCGAGGCCCTTGTCTTTCTCGGCACTGATGAACACCGCCTCCTCGGGATCGATGCCGTGTTCGCGGAGGTTTTCCTCGACGGTCGGGAGGTAGTCGCGGTCGATGAGGTCGACCTTGTTGACGACGACCAGCGAGGGCAGATAGACGCGGTTGTCGACGACGCCGTCCACGAGGCGGTCGATGTCGACCTGTTCGCCGACGGTCACGTCGGCGTTGGTGTAGCCCCGTTCGCGGAGCACCTCCGCGACGGTCTCCTCGTCGAGGTCGAGGTCGACGCTCGACGTGACGGAGATGCCGTCCTTGCCTTTCTTGCGGACGCTCACGCGCGGGGGCTCGGTGTCGAGGCGGATGCCGTTCGCGTAGAGTTCCTCGGAGAGGCGCTCGTAGTGGTCGATCTCGAACACCGACAGCAGGAAGACGACGATGTCGGCCGTCCGGACGACCGACAGCACCGCCTGGCCGCCGCCGCGGCCGTCGGCAGCCCCCTCGATGAGTCCAGGGACGTCGAGCAGCTGGATGTTCGCGCCGCGGTACTTGAGCATCCCCGGGTTGACGTCCAGCGTCGTGAAGTCGTACGAGCCGGTCTCGCTGTCGGCGTTGGTGAGCGCGTTCAAAAGCGTCGATTTGCCGACGCTCGGGAACCCCACGAGTGCGACCGTCGCGTCGCCGTGTTTCTCGACGGCGTATCCGGGACCGCTCCCCGAGGAGGACTGCTTCTGCTCGAGTTCCTCCTTCTTCTCGGCGAGTTTGGCCTTCAGTCGGCCGATGTGGGCCTCGGTCGACTTGTTGTAGGGAGTCTCGGCGATTTCCTCCTCGATCTCCCGGATCTCCTCTTCGAGCCCCATCACCGGAGTGTCGGCCGTCCGGCACCATTAGGGCTTTCGTCCACGGCCGACGGGACCGGCGTGTCGCCCGCGGTGACCGTTCCAATCCGACACACTAATACAGCGAGCCCGGAAATGAAGAATCATGGCAGATGTGGCCCGCCTGCGTGACAGCACGCAGATCCTCCTGCCAGTCGGTGCCCTCGAAGGCATCCGCGGCGACCTCGAGGAGCAGTTCGTCGTGACGGTCTGCCGGGAGGACGAGCGGGTCCGCATCATCGGCAGCCCCGTCGAGATCAAGGGCGCAAGCGAGTTTCTCGCCCGCAACGGCATCGCAGTCGCTTAGTCCTGTCACCGTCCTGTCCCGAGTGTCGGTACACTCTAGCCGTGCGTGTATCCCCGGTCGGGGAGCGGTTCGCCATCGAGCGTGACGCCCGACTCGGTGACGGTGCCGACGCGGGTCAGCGCGCAGGGCGTCGCCTCGCGGGCCCGGTCGACCCGCTCGTCTGGGAGCGTACAGACGAGTTCGAAGTCCTCGCCGAAGAAGACGCCCAGCTCCAGCCGCTCCTCGGCGGCCACGTCGTCGACGGCCCCGTCGATCGGGAGCGGTGACTCGACCGCCATCCCGCAGCCGCTCGCGTCGGCGAGCTGGTGGAGCGACCGCGCGAGGCCGTCACTGGAGTCCATCATCGCACTCGCGTGGGCGGCGAGTACCCGCCCGGCGGCCACGCGGGGCTCGAACCGGAAGAGTTCGTTCGCACGTTCGGCGTCGCCGGCCGCGAAGAGCCTGATCGCGGCACCGCTGCGGCCCAGCGTGCCGGTCACGCAGACGGCCTCGCCCGGGCTCGCGCCGTCCCGTCCGACGGGCGCGTCGGTCCGCCCGAGGGCGGTGGTAGCGACGGTGAACTCCCCGTGCCCGTCGAGGTCGCCGCCCACGTAGGAGGCTCCCACCGAGTCACAGACGTCGCGGGCACCCTCGAGGAAGGCCACGATCTCGTCCCACTCGAGGGCGGGTGCGCCGTAGGCAGCGACGGCAGCGAGCGCGTCGGCACCCATCGCGGCCACGTCCGACAGCGACGCTCCCACGGACCGCCAGCCGGCGGTGTATCTGGTCGTGCCGTCGGGGAAGTCCGTCGTTTCGTGGAGCATGTCCGTCGTCACCACGAGGTCTTCGACGACTGCCGCGTCGTCGCCGGCGTCGGGCAGGAGATCGGCGATGCGCGCGAGCGCCGCCCGTTCGTCCATGGGTGACGTGGGGGACGGACCGCCAAAAAGCCGGGCGTCTCGGGTGCGGCTCCCAGGCGGATTCGGTGGCTTCAAGCGCCCGGCAGCGACACAGCAACGCATGGACGGCGACCGGCTGACGACGCTGGGGATGTTCGGGGTCGCGCTGGCGGTGCTGGGCGTCGTCGTCTGGATCATCGGCGCCGACGAGGTGCTGGGCGCGCTCGGGGCTGCCGATCGGTCGGTGCTCCCGGTGCTGCTCGCCGTCGTGGCCGTGTGGCTGACAGCGTGGGGGCTGGCGCTGTGGACGGTGCTGCGGACCATCGGCGCGCCCGTCTCGGTGCCGATGTCGGTCGCGCTCTTCGCGGCGGCGGTGTTCTCGAACAACGTCACGCCGTTCGGGCAGGCGGGGGGCGAGCCCGTCAGTGGCCTGCTCATCTCGACGGCCGCCGACAGCGACTACGAGACCGGCCTCGCGGCCATCGCGAGCGTCGATACGCTCCACTTCGTCCCCTCCATCGGGCTCGGCATCGTCGGGCTCGTCTACCTGCTCGCGGGTGCCGTCGAGCTGACCGAGGACCTGCTCGTGGCCGCCGTCGGCGTGGTCGTCCTGGTGGGTCTCATCGCCACCGCAGCGACGCTGGGCTGGCGCTACCGCGACCGGGTCCGGACAGCCATCGTCAGGTTCGTCACGCCGATCGCACACACCCTCGGCGGGGTGATCCCCGGCCGGTCGCCGCCCGAGCGTGCGGACGTCGAACAGCGGGTCGACGGCTTTTTCGTCGCCGTCGGGCGGGTCGCCAACAGCCGGCGAACCGTCGCCTTCGCGATGGGCTGTTCCGCGCTCGGGTGGACGAGCCTCGCCAGCGCGCTGTGGCTCTCGCTGTACGCGCTCGGATATACGGTGCCGTTTGCCGCCGTGCTGTTCGTGGTGCCCGTCGGCTCAATCGCCGGCGTGACGCCGCTTCCGGGCGGGCTGGGTGGTCTCGAAGCGGCCTTCATCACGCTGTTGATCCCCACCACTGGCGTCCCAGCGTCGGTCGCGACCGCCGGCGTGCTCATCTACCGTGGGGCGACCTACTGGCTGCCGATCCTGGTCGGCGGTGGCGTCGCGACGGTGCTGGGTAACCGGGCGCGACGGTAGGGTCGGTCGCCGGCGGGATAGTCGTGCGGGGCAATACGACGCACTTAACTGACGCCGTCGGGAAGAACGGGGCAATGACGACACTCTACGACGTCCCCGCCGAGGACCTCATCGAGGCACTCGCGGCGGACCTGGCCGAGGAATCGGCGGTCGAGGAACCCGACTGGCTCACCTTCGCCAAATCCAGCGTCGACCGGGAACTCCCGCCCGAACAGGAGGACTTCTGGGTGACCCGGACCGCGAGCCTCCTGCGGAAGGTCGCGATGGACGGGCCGGTCGGCGTCGGCAGCCTCCGCACCGCGTACGGCTCCGCCTCGCAGGGCTCGAACCGCTACCGCGTCCGGCCCCGTCAGAAGGCCGAGAGTTCGGGCAAAATCATCCGCACTGCCCTCCAGCAACTCGAAGCGGCAGGCTACGTCGACACCGCCGAGGGCGAGGGACGCGTGGTCACCAGCGAGGGGCAGAGCTTCCTCGACGACGTGGCCCAGCGAGTGCTCGACGACATCGACGACCCGGACCTCGCACGGTACGCCTGAGTCGGGATGGACGCCGAGGCGACCCCCCAGTCGACGGTCAAGGAACACGTCTCCCGGCACGACAGCATCGGCGACCTCCCGCTGGTGACGAAGTCGGCACGCGTCACCGGCGTGGCGGCGATGGACCACGACCGCGAGGCCGAGGTCACGGCAGCGATCAACGACCGCCTCGAATCGGCAGGCCTTGCTCGGTCCCTCGCTGGTCCCGAGGACTGGGAGCACCTCCGGGACGAACTGATATCCGAGGGACGGGCCAAACTCGTACGGCGACTCTCGACGCTGGCCGGGCGGTACGGGCGTCCGAAACCGATGCTCGTGCGCGTCCGACTGCGGACGGAGGCGACGGTGGACTACCTCGCGGGACAGTACGTCGGCATCCGCTACGGCGGCACGTCGCGGGCGTACTCGCTATCGAGTTCTCCGACGCAGGCGGAACTCGAACTCTGCGTGCGGCGGGTGCCGGGCGGGCGACTCTCGCCGGAACTGTGTGGCGACATGTCCGTCGGCGACAAAGTGACCGTCCGTGGGCCGTACGGGGACCTGGTGCTCGGTGAGCAATCACAGCGGGACATCGTCTTCCTGGCGACCGGGACGGGCGTCGCGCCGTTCAAGGGGATGATCGACTACCTCTTCGAGACGGGCCGGGACGAGCACCGCGGCCACCAGCGGGACGTCTGGCTGTTCCTCGGGGCGGCCTGGGAGGACGACTTGCCCTACAGGGAGCGCTTCAGGGAGTACGCCGCCGAGCGGGAGAACTTCCACTTCGTGCCGTGTCTCAGCCGCGAACGTGTGCTCACCGACTGGGATGGGGAGACCGACTACGTCCAGCACGCCCTCCTGAAACACACCGACGGCGACGCAGTCACGGCGCCCCTGGACGAGGAACTGGAACGGTGGCTCCGGACCGACCCGGAATCGGGCGTCGAGGCACGGCTGGACCCGTCGAACGTGGACGTCTACGCCTGTGGCATCAACGCGATGGTCCACAGCCTCGTGCTCACGGCCGAGCGTCTCGGCGTCCCCCCCGAGCGCATCGAATCCGAAGGCTTCGGATAGCCCTCTGGCGCCCTCACAAGAATCGAAAGAGTTCGGGTAGCCGTCTCGCGTCTCCGTAATGGTTTTGCCGGCCACTCGACAACAGTGGCGTATGAGTGGCGACCCGAGCGACGAGGAACTCGAGGAGATCAGACAGAAGAAAATGGAGCAGTTGAAGGAGCAGGCCGGCGGCGGGGACGAGGAGGCGATGGAGGCACAGCGCCAGCAGGCCGAGGCACAGAAGAAGGCTATCCTCCGCCAGCACCTCACCGACGGGGCGCGCAAGCGCCTGAATACGGTCAAGATGTCCAAGCCCCAGGTCGGCGAGAAGGTCGAACAGCAGATCGTCGCACTCGCCCAGAGCGGCCGCATCCAGGGGAAGATCGACGAGGAGAAGATGAAAGAGCTGCTGCGCGAACTGACGCCCGACTCGAAGAGCTTCGACATCCGGCGCCGGTGATGGACGTCGGCCTGCTGTACAGCGGCGGCACCGACTCGACGCTCGCTGCACTGCTTCTCGATTCCGTCGCGGACGTGACCCTGCTGGGGTGCACGTTCGGGGTTACGGACGACTACGAGCACGCCCGCGGGGCAGCCGACGCGCTCGGCTTTCCCTTCCGGCGGGTCGACCTCGACGTCGAGGTGGCCCGTGAGGCCGTCGACCGGATGGACGCCGACGGCTATCCGCGGCCGGGCATCCAGCGGGTCCACGAACACGCCCTCGAACGGGCCGCCCGGCTGGATTTCGAGGCGGTCGCGGGCGGTACCCGGCGCGACGACCGCGTCCCGACCGTCGACCGTTCGCTCGCACGGAGCATCGAGGACCGCCACGGCGTTTCCCACCTCGCGCCCCTTTCCGGCGTGGGACGGGGCGCAATCGACGCGCTCGCGGCAACGCACCTGGCCGTCGAACGCGGTCCGAGCGAGGACATCGAGACGGGGGACTACGAGGGCGAACTCCGCGCACTGCTGGCTCGCGAACGCGGCCGCGAGCGGATCCGCGAGGTGTTCCCCGAACACATCCAGTCGCGCGTGACCGGGTGGCACCGCGGAGGCGACAACCGCGATGGCCGGGCCGACGGCTAGCGCGCACGGACGGAAGCGACACGACGAAGCGAGCGAGAAGTGGTGTGCTTTTCACTGCGGACCGTCGAGAGGAGGTAATGAACGCACGCGGCCGAACGGTACGCGTCGGAACCCGGGGGTCGGACCTGGCGTTGCGCCAGGCCGCCACGGTCAAGGAGGCCCTGGAACGGCGCCGGCTGTCGGTCGAACTCGTCGAGGTGGAGACCCGCGGCGATCAGCTCCGGGACGAACTCATCCACCGGCTCGGGACCACGGGTGCGTTCGTCCGCGCCCTCGACGAGAAAGTGCTCTCGGGGGACATAGACGCCGCCGTCCACTCGATGAAGGACGTCCCGACCGACCAGCCCGACGAGCTGGTCGTGGCCGGCATCCCCGAACGGGGGCCCGCCGCGGATCTGCTGGTCACGCCCGACGGACGCGGGCTCGACGCGCTTCCCGAGGGCGCGACGGTCGGCACCTCCAGCCTCCGGCGCCGCGCCCAGGTGCTCGCCGCCCGG
>JAHENO010000098.1 GCA_018609945.1 Haloarculaceae archaeon
GTCCGCGTCTTGGATCTCCTCGACGCGGTCAGTGGTCCGGCGATCCTGCCAGACCAAGGCGTTGTAGATGGGCTTGCCCGTCTCGACGTCCCAGACGACCGTCGTCTCGCGCTGGTTCGTGATCCCGATGGCCTCGAGTTGAGACGGGTCGAGGCCGGCGTCGTCGAGTGCCCGTGTGACGACCGTCTTCGTGTTCTCCCAGATTTCCATGGGGTCGTGCTCGACCCACCCGGGTTCGGGATAGATCTGTTCGTGTTTCTTGTAGGCGCTGGCGACGACCGACCCGTCGTGGTCGAAGACCATGAACCGCGTGCCCGTGGTCCCCTGGTCGATCGCACCGACGTATGTGTCTGCCATCTGTGTGTCCTCCGACCGGCGACAAGTTTACCGAAATTGCCGCCGTGGCAGTAAACAAAATTGCGAATCGTTATAAAACTTACCCTCACCCCGGGAGCTAGAGTAAATATTAGAGTGAATGGGGTGCACAGCGGAGTGATTCTGCCGAATCGACCGCCTTGTCCGTCTGTGACGGGCGATCCCCGCGGAACTCGCGATCCGTTTCGGAGTAACCGTCCCATCGACAGGAGAATTTACTCTGATTCTTGAACCGTCGATAAAATAAAGTGGGCGGGAGCCAAAGGCGTAGGGAAACAGATGGCCTCGACACCACACGTCGCGATCATCGGCGGCGGTTCGACGGGGATCGGCATCGCGCGCGACCTCTCGATGCGCGGGTTCGATGTGACCCTCTTCGAACAGGGGAACCTCACCCACGGCACGACCGGGCGGATGCACGGTCTGCTCCACAGCGGTGGCCGGTACGCCGTCTCCGACCAGGCCAGCGCCACCGAGTGCATCGAGGAGAACCGCGTCCTCAGAGACATCGCGAGCCACTGCGTCGAGATGACCGGCGGGCTGTTCGTCAAGCGTCCCGAGGACACCGAGGAGTACTTCGAGAAGAAACTCCGCGGGTGCGAGGAGTGTGGGATTCCGGCCGAGATACTCTCCCGCGAGGAGGCCCGCTCGATGGAGCCACACCTCGCGACCGACATCGACAAGGCGATCTCGGTACCCGACGGCGCGGTCGACCCGTTCCGGCTGGTCGTCGCCAACGCCGCCAGCGCACAGGAACACGGCGCCCGCATCGAGACCCACTCGACCGTGACCGACCTGCTCGTCGAGGCGGGCGAGGTCGTGGGCCTCGAAGTCGAACACGACTCCGGGTCGGGCAAACGCGTCCACGGCACCGAGGGGACCGTCGAGGAAGTCCGGGTAGACTACGTCGTCAACGCGACCGGGGCCTGGGCCGGCCGGATCGGCGACATGGCCGGCGTCGACATCGAGGTCCGCCCCTCCAAGGGCGTGATGACGATCATGAACGTCCGCCAGGTCGACACGGTCATCAACCGCTGTCGGCCAAAGGGCGACGCCGACATCATCGTCCCCCACGAGACGACCGCCATCCTGGGGACGACAGACGAGGAGGTCGCGGACCCCGAGGACTACCCCGAGGAGGGCTGGGAGGTCGACCTGATGATCGAAGCGCTTTCCGAGCTGGTCCCGATGTTAGAGGAGGCCCGGACCATCCGCTCCTTCTGGGGGGTCCGGCCGCTGTACGAGCCCCCCGAGGTCGGCAGCGACGACCCGACCGACATCACGCGGGATTACTTCCTGCTGGACCACGAGGAGCGCGACGGCCTGGGCGGGATGACCAGCATCGTCGGCGGCAAGTTCACCACCTACCGGATGATGGGCGAGGAGATCAGCGACCACGTCTGTGCGCAGTTCGGCGTCGACGCCGACTGCCGGACCGCCGAGGTTCCACTGCCCGGCAGCGAGGACTTCTCCGTGTTGCGCGACTACATGGACGAGTTCGGCCTCCGCTCGCCAATCGGGCGCCGGAGCGTCGAGCGGCTGGGCTCCCGGGCCGACGAGGTGCTGAAAACCGACGGTCCGAACCCCACCGTCTGCAACTGCGAGGGCGTCACCCGCGCGGAGGTACAGGACGCCATCTCCCAGTCCGGCTCCGACCTCAACGCGGTCCGCATCCGTACCCGCGCCTCGATGGGCAACTGCCAGGGCGGGTTTTGCTGTCACCGGCTGGCCGGCGAACTCCACGGCGAGTACGACGAGGCGACGACCCGGGCTGCCTGGGACGAACTCCTGCAGGAACGCTGGAAGGGCCAGCGCCACGCCCTCTGGGGCGAGCAACTCTCCCAGGCGATGCTCAACCACGCGCTCCACGCCACCACCCAGAACCGCGACAACGACCCCGCGGACGGAGCCGACGTCGACTTTGCGGCCTTCGACGACGGTCCCCCGACCGCGGAAGCAGCGCCCGACACGGACAGCCAGGGAACGGGCGTCGCCACCGACGGGGGTGACCGCCATGGCGATTGAGTCCGAGGTGCTGGTGGTCGGGGGCGGCCTCGCCGGCCTCACATCGGCGCTCGCGGCAGCGCGTGCGGGCGCGGACGTCCGCCTGGTCTCCTACAAGCAGAGCACTCTCCGCAGCGCCTCCGGGCTAGTGGACCTCCTCGGGTACACGCCCGGGGGCGAAATCGTCACCGACCCCTACGAGGCCATTCCCGACCTCCCCGAGTCCCACCCCTACCGGACGGTCGGCGTCGACGCCGTCCGGACGGCGATGGGCCTGTTCGACGACGTCGTCCCGGACTACCGGGGCGAGCATACAGACAGGAACGCACTCGTCCCCACTCACGGCGGGACGGTCAAACCGACAGCGCGCTACCCGGCCTCGGCGCGGGCCGGCCTGGCCAGCGACGACCGGGACGTCCTGCTGGTCGGCATCGCGGAGATGGTCGATTTCGACGCCGGCCACGCGGCGGCCCACCTCGAGGCGGCCGGGGTCCCGTTCCAGGCTCGCGGCACGACGCTCCGGTTCCCCGGCGACCTGCGCGCGGACGCGAAGGTGACACGCTACGCGAAACTGCTCGATTCGAACGCACCGGTGTCGGTCAGGGGACGCGAGCAGCCAGCCAGGGAGGCGCTGGCCGGACGGGTCAA
>JAHENO010000099.1 GCA_018609945.1 Haloarculaceae archaeon
CATCCGGCGGTCGCCGGACTCGAAGCGGTACTGGCGCTCGCCGAACTTCCCGGCGTGCTCGCGGATCGACCGCGCCCCGAGGTCGTACATGATCGGCGTCTCGACGGGCATCCCGCCGTACTCGACGACCAGGTCGTTGACGTACTCGATGAGGGCGTCACGGATCAGCTTCCCCCGCGGGTAAAACCGGAGGTTGCCGACGTCCGAGAGGCCGTCGTAGCCGACGAACTCCTTCTCGCGCATGATTTCCAGATGGGGTGGCTCCTCGCCCGGGCTGGCGACGATCCCCTCGACCTCGTCCTCGATGAACGCCTGCATGTCCTCGCTCACTGCGGATTTGGCCGCGAGCGCGTCCTCGACGGAGCCGTCAGGGTGCATGACCTTCCAGTCGCTGGGCTCGCGATCGGGCTCGCCCGCCTCCTCGTCCTCGTCGCGGTGGGCGGCGACGTGGCGGGACAGTTCCGAGAGCGGGTGGCCCTTGCAGGAAACCTCGAAGGACTTGTACCAGCCGAAGGGTGCCCTGAGCACCTCGTAGCCGTCTGCCTCGAGTTCGGCTTCGAGATCGCGCATCACGGCCTTGGCCGCGTCGGGACCCGCCAGGTCCTCGCTCAGGTGGGCGTAGGGATAGAGGACGACCCGGTCGGTGTTGAGCTGGCCGGTCACGTCCCGCAACTCGGCGAGGGCGTTCTCGACGACGCCCTCAGTGTCGGCCTCGTCGTCGGACTCGACGCTCGCGAACACCGTCACGCACTCCTCCATGCGCCCCTCCATCGGGACCCCCTCGGTCTCTGCGAGGCCGTCGGGGCCGGCCGTCTCCCGGGCCTCGAACTCCAGGTGGTCCGAGTGGATGAACAACAGTCGCATACCTCAGGCAATCCGACGGCCGGTAAAAAACGTGCCGGATGGCATCAGGCCACTCTCATACGGATTGCTATAGTTCATCACCGGATCGACCGCAGTACAGCGTGCGGTCGACCTGGAAAATAGCTACAGCAATCCGTATCAGGCCTGCTCCTCTTTCAGGTCTTCCAGCTCGGCCTCGACCTCGCTCTCGTCGACGGCCGGCGGCTCGACGTCCTCTGTGGCCGTCCCGTCGGACTCGTCTTCCGCCGATTCGGGTTCGGGTTCGGCGGCCGTTTCCTCGTCGGTCTCGCCCTCGCCCATCTCGGATTTGATCGTCTCGAGTTCGGCGTCGACGGAGCTATCGTCGGCCAGTTCCTCGAGTTCGCGGTCGAGCTTGCTCTTGTCGGTGAGGCCGTCCTCGAGGGCGCCCTTCTCGCGGAGTTCGTCGAGCGCGGCCGCGCGGGCCTCCATGTCCTCGGTCTGTTCCTCGGCGCGCTCGATGGTCCGGGAGACGTCGGACATCTCGTCGCTGGCGCCGGTCATCGCCTCCGAGACGCGGGCGCTGGCCTCGGCGGCCTCGTATCTGGCCTTCATCGTCTCCTTCCTGGTGCGGAACTCCTCGATGCGGCGCTGGAGCTTGTCTTTCTTCTCGATGAGCTGGTCCTGTTTGTGCTGGAGGTCCGCGATCTGTCCCTCGAGCTCCTCGATCTGGGTCATCTTCTGCTGTTTCTTCTCGAGGGCACGGCGCGCGAGGTCGTCCCGGTCCTGCTCGACGGCCTGGCGGGCCTGTTCGTTGTGTTTCTCGACGTTCTCTTCGAGGCGGCGTTTCTGGATTTCGAGGCGTTTCTTCTGGGTGGTGAGGTCGGCGATCCCCTGTTTGACCTGCTGGAGTTCGTCACGGAGCTGCTCGTATGAGTAATCGAGCGTCTCCGTCGGGTCCTCGGCCCGGTTCAGGACGGCGTTAATCTTCGACCGGATTACGTAGGACGCACGCGAGAGTATTCCCATGCTCCGGGGTAGTGGCCGGCCAAACTTAAAATTCGTAGGCATCGAGGGGGGTGCATGGGCCGACGACTCCGGTTGCCGGGCGCCCGCGACGCCCGCGCGACCCTCGACGGCGACGCGGAGGCCGACAACTGCGCGGTCGCCTGTCCGCCACACCCGCGGATGGGCGGGGACCGGACCGACACCCGCCTCCGGGCAGTCAGCGACGCGCTCGTCGCCCGCGGCGTCGCCTGTCTGCGCATCGACTACGGTCCCTGGGACGACGGACGCGGCGAGGTGACGGACGCCCGCACTGCCCTCGAGTGGGTCCGGGAGCGGTACGCCGGGGTGGGACTGTTCGGGTACAGTTTCGGCGGGTCCGTGGCGCTGCTCGCGTGCGGGGGCGCCGTCGGTGGGGGGAGTGCTGGCGCCCCGGACGCACTTTCCGTTCTCGCCCCTGCGTCGACCATCGAGGGACTCGACGCCGCCGCTGCAGTCGCCAACATCGACTGTCCAATCCAGGTCATATACGGCGAGCGCGACGACGCGGTGGATTCGGTGCCGGTCGCCCGGCGCGTTCGCGAGCGCGGCGGTACTGTCGAGTCGCTGGCGGCCGACCACTTCTACGTCGGCCAGCACGAGCGAGTCGGACAATTGGTCGCAGAGTTCCTCGTGGGGCGGCTCTGACCCACGCCGACCGGCGACGTTGACCCCGGTCGAAACCGTTTTGGTGGTGCCAGGCACACGGTCAATATGCCGACAGGATCCGAGACGGGCTACGATCCGAGTCTGGGCCGGAAATTCGTTTTCGTGACCGGCGGTGTCATGTCCGGACTGGGGAAGGGTATCACGGCCGCGAGCATCGGGCGCCTGCTCGCGAACGCGGGCTTCGACGTGACCGCGGTCAAGATCGATCCCTATCTCAACGTCGACGCGGGGACGATGAACCCCTTCCAGCACGGCGAGGTGTACGTCCTCAAGGACGGCGGCGAGGTCGACCTCGACCTGGGGAACTACGAGCGCTTCCTCGATACCGACATGACCTCCGACCACAACGTCACCACCGGCAAAGTGTACCGGGAGGTCATCGAGAAGGAGCGCGCGGGCGACTACCTCGGCAAGACCGTCCAGATCATCCCGCACATCACCGACGACATCAAACGGCGGGTCCGCGAGGCTGCCGTGGGCTCGGACGTCTGTATCGTCGAGGTGGGCGGGACCGTGGGCGACATCGAGGGGATGCCCTACCTCGAGGCCCTCCGGCAGTTTGCCCACGAGGAAGACGAGGCGGATATCCTCTTTACGCACGTCACGCTGATCCCCTACTCGAAGAACGGCGAACAGAAGACCAAACCCACCCAGCACAGCGTGAAGGAACTCCGCTCCATCGGCCTCCAGCCCGACGTCATCGTCGGCCGGTGCGAGGACCCCCTCGAGGAAAAGACCCGCGAGAAGATCGCGCTGTTCTGTGACGTCCCGACGGACGCGGTCTTCTCGAACCCGGACGTGGCCGATATCTACCGCGTGCCCCTGGTCGTCGAGGACGAGGGACTCGACGGGTACGTGATGGAGAGCCTGGGACTGGCCGGGGAGGCACTCCCGGCCGACAGCCGGGACACGACCTGGCGCGAGACCGTCGCCCGCGAGACCGACGGCGAGAAGACAATTGCCCTCGTGGGCAAGTACGGCATGGAGGACGCGTACATCTCGGTTCACGAGGCGCTGAAACACGCCGGGATCGCGACGCGCGTCGACGTCGACCGGCAGTGGGTCCACTCGGAGGACCTCGCGGACGGCCACAACGGCGAACTGGCGAACGTCGACGGCGTCGTCGTCCCCGGCGGGTTCGGGTCGCGGGGCACCGAGGGCAAGATCGAGGCCATCCGCTACTGCCGGGAGAACGACGTCCCGTTCCTGGGGCTGTGTCTCGGCTTCCAGATGGCCGTCGTCGAGTTCGCCCGGAACGTGCTGGGCCTGGATGGTGCCCACTCGGCGGAACTCGACGCGGACACCCCCCATCCCGTCATCGACCTGCTGCCCGAGCAGAAGGACCTCGACGACATGGGCGGGACGATGCGCCTGGGCGCCCACAGCACCGACATCGAACCGGGGACGCTGGCCCACGACCTCTACGGCAAACCCTCCTGTACCGAGCGCCACCGCCACCGCTACGAGGTCAACCTCGAATACATCGACGACCTGGAGGCGGCGGGGATGGTCTTCTCGGGCGTCTCGGGCAACCGCATGGAGATACTCGAACTCCCCGACCACCCCTACTTCGTCGGGACGCAGTTCCACCCCGAGTTCCGCTCGCGCCCCACGCGGGCGAGCCCACCCTTCGTCGGCCTGCTGGAGGCGGTCCTCTCCCAGCAGGAGGAGACCCCCGGCGTCGAGGAACGGCCGGCGGTCGGAGGAGGGGACTGATGGTCGACGTCGAGACGTTCATCGAGAACGCACGGGCCGAGATCGCCGAGCAGGTGGGCGACGCCGACGCCGTCATCGCGCTCTCGGGTGGCGTGGACTCCTCGACGGCCGCCGCGCTCGCCTACGACGCGCTCGGGGACCAGCTCACACCAGTCTACGTCGACACCGGCCTGATGCGAAAAGGCGAGACAGAGCAGGTCCGGGAGACCTTCGCCTACATGGACTCGTTGCGGATCGTCGACGCCCGCGACCGCTTTCTCGACGCCCTCGAGGGCGTGACCGACCCCGAGGAGAAGCGCCACGCCATCGGCGAGCAGTTCATCCGGGAGTTCGAAACCGTCGCCCGCGAGGTCGAGGCCGACTACCTCGTCCAGGGAACCATCTACCCCGACCGCATCGAGAGCGAGGGCACGATCAAGTCCCACCACAACGTCGGCGGCCTGCCCGAGCGGATCGACTTCGAGGGCATCGTCGAGCCGATGCGCGACCTCTACAAGGACGAGGTCCGCGAGGTGGCCCGCGCGCTGGGGCTGGAGGAGATCATCTCCGAGCGGATGCCCTTCCCCGGGCCCGGCCTGGCGGTTCGCATCCTCGGGGAGGTCACCGAGGAGAAACTCGCCGTCGCCCGCGAGGCGAACCACGTCGTCGAGGAGGAACTCGCGGAGTACGACCCCTGGCAGGCCCTGGCCGCAGTCATCGGGAAGGCCACCGGCGTCAAGGGGGACAACCGCGTCCACGGGTGGGTCGTCGCGGTCCGCTCCGTCGAATCGCGGGACGGCATGACCGCACGCGCCCAGGAGATCGACTGGGAGACCCTCCAGCGCATCCAGTCCCGGATCACCGGCGAGAACGAGGACGTGGCGCGGGTGCTCTACGACGTGACGCACAAACCGCCCGCGACCATCGAATACGAGTGAGTATGCAGGTTATCGTCGCAGGGACCGACGACCACGACGTCGCAACGGCCGTCACGGCGGAGGGCCACACCGTCGAGCGCGTCGACCTCGCCAACCGACCGGCACTGGAGAACGCGGGCGTCCACGAGGCCGACGTGCTCGTGTTGACGGAGGTCCAGCAGGCCACCGCCATCCCGGTCGCCAAGGACCTCAACGAGGACCTGCGGGTGGTCGTCTACGCCGACAGATCGCTGCCCGATTTCGCCCGCGGTCAGGCCGATCTGGTCGTCGATCCCGATCTGCTCGGTCCCGAGACGGTCGCCGAGGAACTCGATAGGCGGGCGTAACCCTACTCCCGACGTTCGGCCGCACACGCCCGGAGTCGCTCGCGGCCGTCGGTCACGACCGGCGACCCGTGGCCGGGACAGGCGACCTCGAACGTCGGCGCACGGTCCGCAAAGGTACCGACGCTTTCGCGGGCGCGGTCGTCGTCGGCGTTGAGCAAGCGCGGCGGCGCCTCGAAGGCCCCGTCCCGCTCCCGGACGAGGTCGCCCAGAAACGCCACCGACCGTCCCTCGTGGACGAAACAGGTGTGGCCCGGCGTGTGGCCCGGGGTGTGGTAGGCCGTGAATCCGCCGATCCTGTCCCCGTCTGCGACCGTCTCGACCGGGAGATCGGAGCCGCGCTCGACCAGCCCCGTCACCTGCTGGAGGACACGTTTCGGGGTCTGCCAGTCCGGTCGCTTGCGCCCCGACAGGTAGGGCTCGTCCTCGACGCCCACGTGGACCGTGGCATCCAGGCCCCGGAGGTCGAGCCCCCCGACGTGGTCGAAGTCGGCGTGGGTGACCAGTACCCGGTCGACCGCGGCGGGCGAGCCGGCGACCCGTTCAAGTCCGCGGGCCAGGCGGCGCCGGTGCCAGGGCATCCCGGCGTCGACGAGCGTGTAGCCGCCGTCTTCGAGGAGGTAGGCGTTGACGCCCCCGAGGTCGAACCACCACACGCCGTCGGCCAGTCGGGTGACCATACTCGGGGTAGGGCCAGCCTGCACAAAGGCTCGCGGATTCGGGGCGGCCGTGTGGTCGTCGTCGATACATCAGCCACGCGATAGGAATCGGCAATAGCTTAGTGTCCCGGGTGCGAGATAGCGCTCATGCCAGGCGAATTCGAGCAGTACGGCGGCAGACACGTTCCGGACCCGCTGGAGGAACCGCTCGCCCAGCTCGCGGCTGCCTTCGAGGAGGTCGTGCCTTCCGAGGAGTTCCAGGAGCGGTACCAGTACCTCCTGAAACACTACGCCGGGCGGCCGACGCCCGTCTACCACGCAGAGACCCTCAGCGAGCGCTGGGGGACGAACATCTACTTCAAACACGAGGACCTCCTGCACGGCGGGGCCCACAAGCTCAACAACACGCTCGGCCAGGGGCTGCTCGCCAAGAAAGCTGGCAAGGAGCGACTCATCGCCGAGACCGGCGCCGGACAGCACGGCACCGCGACGGCGATGGTCGGCGCACTGCTGGACATCCCGACGAAGGTCTACATGGGCCGCAAGGACATCAACCGCCAGGAGATGAACGTCTTCCGGATGCGCCTCCTGGGAGCCGAGGTCGAGGAGGTCACCCGCGGCAACGAGGGACTGGCGGAGGCTGTCGACGCCGCGCTGGAGGACTTCGCGGGGAACATGGAGGAGACCCACTACCTGGTGGGCAGCGCGGTCGGCCCGGACCCGTTCCCGCGGATGGTCCGGGAGTTCCAGTCGGTCATCGGCCGCGAGGCCCGCGAGCAGGTCCAGGAACTCCACGGCGACCTGCCCGACGCCTGCGTCGCCTGTGTCGGCGGGGGCTCGAACGCCATCGGCCTCTTCCACGCGTTCAAGGACGACGACGTGATGTTCTACGGCGCCGAGCCCGGCGGAAAGGGCGACCAGCACCACTCCGCGCCCCTCTCGAAGACCGAACAGGACGACCCCGAGGTCTTCCAGGGCATGAAGACGAAGGTCATCGACGAGGACACCACCAACCACTCCGTGAGTGCCGGCCTCGACTACCCCGCCGTGGGACCGGAACACGCCGCACTGCAGGAACTGGGCCGCGCGGAGTACCACGCCATCAGCGACGTGGAGGCCCTGGACGCGTTCCGGGAACTCAGCGAGGCAGAGGGCATCATCCCCGCCCTCGAGCCGAGCCACGCCATCGCGCTGGCGAAGAAACTCGCCCAGGAGGACCGCCACGATACCCTGCTGGTCAATCTCTGTGGCCGGGGCGACAAGGACATGCAGACCGCTGCAGAGAAATTCGACCTCGGTCCGTCGTGAGCGACGAGTCGCCGGTCGCCGACCTGACCGTCTGCGAGTTGCTGGACGGCGTCGCCGCCCGCGAGGTCACGCCCAGCGGCGGAGCCGTCGCTGCCGTCGGCGGCGCTGCCGGTGCGGCACTGTGCGAGATGACCTGCATTCACACCCTGGCTAGAACCGACGACGGCAACGGCACAGACGACGGTCGGGCTGCTGACCTCCGCGAGACTGGCGACGACCTGGCGACTCTCCGTACCGACCTGCTGGCGCTTGCCGACGAGGACATCGCTGCCGTCGAGGACCTGCAGGCTGCGCTGGCGTCCACCGACTCGGTAACGGATGCTCCCGTCCAGCAGACCGCCGAGCGCGCGACGGAGGTACCGCTGGAGACCGCCGGGGCGTGTTGCGAGGTGCTGGACGCGGCGGTGGTCGTAACCGAGACCGGCGCCCCGAACGCCGTTCCGGACGCCGGGACCGGCGCGTCGTTGGCCCACGCCGGCCTGCGAGCGGGCGTCTGGACCGCCCGGAGCAATCTCCCGTTGCTCGATGACGAGGCGTTCGTCGCCGACGCACGCGAGCGGGCCGCCGACTTGGAGACTGCGGGTGCGGACCTTCTCGACGACGTGGCAGCGTACGTCCGCGAGACGTGGTGATCGCCTCTCATCGACCTCGTTAGCTGTCGAGGAGCGTCTCGACGTGTTCCAGTACTTCCGACCGGACGGCTGCGACATCGCGCGTGGCGTCGACGCGGACGAACCGGTCGGGGTCGGCGGCGACGAGGCGCTCGTAGTTCTCGCGGACCCGCGCGAGGTACTCGGCGGTCTCGAACTTGTTCGTGGCGCCGCTACGCTCGGCGGCCGTCTCGGGGTCGACGTCCAGATAGATGGTCGCGTCCGGCGGGCGGGTCCAGGGCTGGTGGACCTCGCGGACGAACTCGACAGGCTCGTCGAACCGGCCGGCCAGCGACACGCCCTGGTAGGCGTACCGGGAGTCGGAGTAGCGGTCGGAGACGACGACCCGGCCTTGCTCGAGAGCGGGCCACACGGTGTCGGCCAGGTGGGCGGCGTGGTCGGCCGTGTAGAGAAAGAGTTCCGCGAGCGGGTCCGCGTCGGGGTCCGCGATGGAGCGGTCGACCGCCTCCCCGTACCAGGTGTCGGTCGGCTCCCGCGTGAACACCGCGTCCCCGAGCGTCTCACTCTCCCGGAGCGCCTCCAGACAGGTCGACTTCCCGGCCCCGTCGAGTCCCTCCAGCGTGATCAGCATGTCCGCTCCTCGGCGCGGCGTCACCTAAACTCCCGGGATATAATCGGGTAATAGTAGCAACTTATATCCCTGTTCCTCGACCAAAGCCGGGTATGAGCTTCACCGACGACCTCGAACCGGTCGCAGAGCCGATCTGGGAGGCGATCCTCGACCATCCGATGGTCGCACAGTTGGGCGAGGGGACCCTCGACGAGGAGCCGTTCAAATACTGGGTCAGGCAGGACTACGTCTACCTCATCGAATACTCGCGGGTCTTCGCTCTCGGGGCTGCCAACGCGCCCGACCTGGAGCGGATGGGCACCTTCGCGGAGTTGCTCGACGCCACCATCAACACCGAGATGGACCTGCACCGGGAGTACGCCGCGGAGTTCGGTATTTCCGAGGCCGACCTCGAAGCGACCGACCCCTCGCCGACGACCCGGGCGTACACGGACTTCCTCGTGCGCGTGGCGGCGACGGGGACCTTCGGTGACCTCGTGGCCGCACTCCTCCCCTGCATGTGGGGCTTCAACGAGACGGGAAAGCGCCTCGCAGCCAGCGGCACGCCGGACCACGAGCAGTACGCCGCCTGGGTCAAGATGTACTCCGGCGAGGAGTTCACGGAACTCTCGGAGTGGTGCAAGGGCCTGATGGACGACGTCGCGGCCGACGCCTCGGCGGCCGAGCGCGAGCGCTACACCGACCTGTTCCGGACCTCCGCACGCTACGAGTACCGCTTCTGGGACGCCGCCTGGCGCCAGGAGGAGTGGTCGGTGTGAGCGGCGACAACGACCCTTCGACGGCTGGGACGGTCACGGAGAGCTACGAGGAGTACGCAGCCACGCGGGAGGACGCCCGCTTCACTGACTGGCTCCGCGAGCGCTCGGAACCGGACTGGACGGCGGCCACCGAGCACCGCTTCACCCGCGAACTCGGGCGTGGCGACCTCGACGACGCGGTCTTCCGGCGGTACCTCGTCCAGGATTACGCCTTCGTCGGCGACCTCGTCGGTGCCTTCGGCCACGCGGTCGGAGACGCGCCGTCGATGGCCGCCAAATCGCGGCTCGTCGACTTCTTGGGCGTCCTGACCGCCGACGAGAACGACTACTTCGAGCGGTCCTTCGAGGCGCTGGGCGTCCCCGAGGAGACATACGCCGACCCGGAGACGGCGCCGACGACCCGGGCGTTTCTGGACCTGCTCGGCCGGGCGGCCCGCGAGGGCGGGTACGCGGAGACCCTCGCGGTCCTGGTCCCGGCCGAGTGGATCTACCTCGAGTGGGCCAGCGCCGTCGCGGACGCCGACCCGGAGCGCTTCTACCTCGCGGAGTGGATCGACCTCCACGCGAACCCCGAGTTCGAATCGTTCGTGGGATGGCTCCGCGAGGAACTCGACCGGGAAGGTGCCGCGGCCGCGTCGCACAGGCAGCGTCGGCTGGAATCCCTCTTTTGCCGGACAGTCGAACTCGAAGTCGCCTTCTTCGAGGCGGCCTACGAACCCGACGTCGGAGCGGTCACCTCCAACGCCGATCGGTCCGGAGAGGGAGGTGTCTGACCGGTGGTGACCACCACAGTCGCGCTCGGCCTCGCGGTGGCGGTGCTGGCCGGCTTCACGGGGCTGGGACTGTGGCACTCGCGGGGTCGCGTCGACTCGACGGAGGACCTGATTACGGCCCGCGATTCTGTCGGCGGGCGGCGGCTGACGGCCACGCTCGTCGTGTCGGTGATGGGCGTCTGGATATTGCTGGCGGCACCGGAAGCGGGTGCGAGCTTCGGGCTCGCGGCCGCACTCGGGTACGCGGTCGGCGAAGCGGTCCCCATGCTCGCCTACGCGAAACTCGGCCCGCGGGTCCGCGAACTCATCCCGTCTGGCCACTCGCTGACAGAGTACGCCCACGCCCGGTACGGGCCAGCCATGTACGGGTTCGTGCTCGTCGTGAGTGCCCTCTACATGTTCGTGTTCGTCGCCGCCGAACTGACCGGCATCGCTGCGGCGCTCTCGCTGATCGCGGACGTCCCGCAGTGGCAGACGGCTCTCCTGGTCGGGGGGTTCGTCCTCGTCTATACGGGCTATGGCGGCCTCCGGGCGAGCATCTTCACCGACACGGTCCAGGCACTGCTCGTCGTGCCGCTGCTGGTGGTGGCCGCCGCTGGCGCCGTTCTGGCCCTGGGTGGCCCCGGCGCGGTGTACGAGGGAGTCGCGGCTGCGAATCCGACGTTGCTCGATCCGACGTTCGGCGCCGGCCTCCGGTTCGGGCTCGCGCTCGCGTTCGCCATCCTCGGGGCCGAACTCATCAACCAGACGTGGTGGCAGCGAATCTACGCCGGCAGCGACAGCGCGACCGTGCGTCGTGGCTTCCGGGTCGCGTCCCTCACGAACGGCCTGATCGTCCTGGTTGCCGCGCTGTTCGGTCTCGTCGCCGTCGGCCACGCAAACATCGTGACCGACATCGCCAGCCCCGAGTACAACGCCGACATCGCCTTCTTCCTCCTGCTCGGGGCGGCCTTCCCCGAGTGGGTCGTGCTCGCGGTCGTGTTGCTCGCCCTGGTGCTCGTGATGAGTTCCATCGACTCGCTGTTCAACGCCCTCGCGAGTCTCGTGACGGCGGACCTCCCACGCCTGCTGGCCGACCCTGCCGACCGCACCCTCAGGCTCGGGGCGCGGGCCCTGACGCTTCTCGTGGCCGTCGCCGCGATCTACGTCAGCCTGCGTGCCCAGAGCGTCCTCCGGCTGTTCTTCCTCGCGGATCTGCTCGGCGCCGCCGTCGCGTTCCCGCTGGTCTACGGCCTCTACACCCGGGGACTGTCGGGTCCGGGCGCGCTCGCGAGTAGCGTGGCTGGCCTGGCCGTCGGGCTCGCGTACTTCCCGGACTTCCGCGGGCTGTTGACCGCCGTCCCCATCCTCGGTCCGGCCCTCCCCGCCGCCGACCAGCTGTATCTCGCCTCCTTCGCTGGTGCGTTCCTGGTCTCGACCGCCCTGGCGCTGCTCGCAGCCCGGGTCTCGTCGACCGAGTTCGACCTCGACTCGCTGGCGGGCGAGATCCGGCGTCTCGACGAGACGCCGGCCACGGATGGCGGGGAGGCCTCCGACTGATTGCGATGGGACAGTTGGCCTTCGCGGTCCTGCTCCGAGGGGCGGTCATGAGTGTGTTTCCGATGTTCTGCTACGAGACCTACACCGTCGGCCGGGCCGCCGGCTGAATCGGTTAGTGGAGTCCGGAATCGGAGTGGTATTACTGGGTGGTACGATCCAGTGGACTAGAACGGCAGCTTTTTTCGGCAGGACCGTCCACGTCGGATGATGGGTAGCGAACAACCCGCAGACGTCACGGCCGTCCGCGAGGGCACAGTTGCCGAGTACATACGCGAGATGGGACCGACGTGGGTCGCGGGCGCCATCGCCGCCGGCCCGGCGACGATCGCCAGCCTCGTCACCGCCGGCGCGCTCTTCGGCTACGACCTGCTGTGGGTGGTCGTCCTCTCGGCCGTTGCCGGTGCGCTCGCCCAGTATCTCGCGACCCGGCTGGGCCTGCTGACCGAGGACGGCATCGTCGCTGTCGTCGAGGAGTATCTCGGCGAGTGGTGGGCGTGGCTGCTGGTCGCTGACGTGGTGCTGGCCGCCGGCGTCGCACAGCTCGTCATCATGAAGACCGTCGCCACGGTCTCGGGAACCATCACCGGCATCGACGCCCGCGCGTGGGGCGTCGTCTGGGCGCTCGTCCTCGCGGCGGGGCTCGCGGGGCGCGGCTACCGCTTCGTCGAACTCGTCGCGAAGGTACTGGTCGTGGCCATCGTGCTGGCTTTCCTGGCCAGCCTGGCGGTCGTCCCGGTCGACCCCGGTGCGGCAGCGGCCGGCCTCGTCCCCTCGGTGCCGCCGGGCGGGGCCATCGTCTCCGCCGCCATCCTCGGAGGGGCCGTCCACATCACCCTCATCACCATGCAGTCCTACACCATGCGCGCCCGGGAGTGGACCCGGGCGGAGTACGGCCTCGCCACCTTCGACGTCGGCGCCTCGATGCTCGCGGCCTTCGGCGTCTACAGCCTCGCTATCTTCCTCGTGACCGCGAGCGTGCTGGAGTCGGGCGACCTGACGCCGGTCGCGGCCGCCGACGCGCTCGGGCCGCTCGTCGGCGAGCGCGCTCGTCTGCTCTTCTTGCTCGGGCTGTGGGGTGCTGCCGTCTCGACGCTCGGAGGGAACACGGTCGTCCCGCCGTATCTGCTCGCCGACAAGCTCGGCTGGGGGACGAGCATCGCCGACGACCGCTACCGCGGGCTGGTCGCCGCCGTCGCGCTCCTGTCGGCACTCGGCGCGTTCATCCCCGGCGCAGTCATCGGCCAACTGGTGCTCGTCCTCGCGGTCGGAACCGTCGGGACGCCCTTCGCCATCGCGGTCGTCCTCTACCTGCTCAACTCCGGGGCGGTTCCCGAACCAACTTCGACGCCCGCGAACCTCGGGGGCCTGGCACTGCTCGCGGTGACCGGGGTTCTCGCCACGAACTTCGTCCGCGAGCAGGTCACTGCCGGGCTCACACCGCTCTCGGGTGTCGTGCTCGCGGTGGCGGTGGTCATCCTGCTGGCGACCGTCGGGCTGGGCGTGAAGTTCGGCCGGGCGGCGGCCGGATAGTCAGGACAGTCGCCGGACGAGTCCGTACGCGGCGTCCCTGAGACTGTCGGGCAGAAAGCGCGTGTACAGCAGGTACTGCGACACGCGGCCGACGGGATAGCGGGCTTTCGGGTCGGACACGCAGGCGGCGTCGTGAATGACGCTGGCGACGTCCTCGGGGGGGACAGCAAGGGGTGAATCGGGGGCGAACAGGCTGGCGTCATCGATGAAGTCGTAGAGCCACTCGTAGGCAGGGCGGCGTTCGAGGCCGTCGTCGAGTTCCGACTCCATGCGGCCCCCGAATCCGGTCTCGACGGGACCCGGTTCGACCAGGACCACGTCGACGCCGAACGGGTCGAGTTCATTCCGGAGCGCGTCGCTCATCGCCTCGAGAGCGAACTTGGAGGCGCTGTATGCGCCCCCGCCCGGCGTGACCACCCGGCCGGCGACGCTCGAGACGTTCACGATGGTCCCCTCGCCGCGCTCGCGCATGTGCGGGAGCGCCGACCGAACCAGGCGGTGCGGGCCGTAGACGTTGACGTCGAACTGTCGGTGGAGTTTGTCGGCCGGGATGTCCTCCAGCGGGCCGTACTGCCCGTACCCGGCGTTGTTGACCAGGCAACCGAGAGAGCCCTCCTCCTCGATGACGCGGTCGACCACGCGGTCGATGTCGCTGCCGCTGGTGACATCGAGCGTGTCCGTCCGGCAGTCGAGGTCCGCGATGTCGTCCTCGTCGCGGGCCGTCGCGTACACCGTCCAGCCCTCCGTGGCGAACCGGCCGGCGGTCGCCCGGCCGATGCCCGACGAACAGCCGGTGATGAGAACCGTCTCCTCAGCCATGCGCGAGTCGACGGCGCCCTCTCATATAAGCCCCGCCGATAGGGACGGCGGGTACTGGTCTACACCCCTCGCTTGACTTCGTCCGCGTAGGCGTCGGCCAGCCGGATCGGCTCGGGGAGCTTGTATCCCGCGGCACACGCCAGGACCAGATCGGCCGCAGTCCGAGCGCCCACGCGGTGGCCGGGGCTGACGTAGAGGGGGTTGACGTGCCGATCCCCCGAGTCGAACTGGCGGGTCTGGACGGCGTAGCCGATGACGCTCCCGTCGGGAGCGGTCACGTCGTCGTCGGCCTCGATGGCGACCCGGGCACCCTCCGGGAGAGGGTCCGCGAGCGACCGGCGGGGCCGCCCACAGAGCAGGCTCTTCGCGACGCCGACTGCGGGGAGGTCGAGCGTGACGCCGACGTGAGTGGCGAGGCCCGCCTCCCGGAAGTGGATGCGGCCGCTCCCGTCGACCAGCAGGAGGTCGGGCTCCCGGTCGAGCGCGTCGAGCGCCGAGAGGACGGCGTTGCCCTCCCGGAAGCTCAGCAAGCCCGGAATGTAGGGTATCGCGGCCGGTTCGACCGCGGTAGCGCGTTCGACCACCTCACCGCCGCGGGTGAGGACGACGGCGCTGACGGCCTCGTCGCCGCGGAACGCCTGGTCGACGCCCGCCACGAGCGGTCGGTCGCCGTTCCCACCCAGCGTGGCCTGGTCGGCTCCCGGCGTCTCCCCGGCGACACCGACCGTCGCAGGGTCGAACCCCAGGTCGTCTTCGAAGGCCGCAGCTCTCGCAATCTCCCCTTGCATGCGCTCCATCTCCTCGCGGGACAGCGAGGGATCCGGGACGAATTCGGGGTGGACGACCATCAGAACGGGCCGCGGCGACGTCCCCCGCCGGGTCCACCGGGGCCGCCGGGGCCACCCGGGCCGCCGGGGCCGGCGCCGAACTGGAGCTGGTCGGGGACGCGGATCCGGTCTTTGACGTGCTGGCCGTACGCCAGGCCGATGAGGAGGCCGATGAGGTGGGCCGCGTCGGCGACGTTGCCGCCGGTGAGTCCGCCGGTCGGGCTGACAACGCCGAGGATGCTGATGGCGCCGTAGCCGATGGTCAGCACCCACAGCGGGATGGGCAGGATGAAGTAGAGGTACACCCGAAGGTGGGGATTCAGGATGGTGAGCACGCCCATGATGGCGAGGCCAGCGCCGCTCGCTCCGAGGACGCCCCCGGTGCCGCCCTGGACCGCCTGGATGGCCACCTGCCCGAGGCCAGCGACCGCACCGCTTCCCAGGAAGAGGTAAGTGAACTCCCGCGAGCCGACGTAGTCCTCGACCAGCCGGCCGAAGAAGTAGATGACGATGCTGTTGACGGCGATGTGGCCGAACCCGCCGTGGGAGAAAATCGAGGTGAACCAGGTCCAGACGAACTCGGGGTGCTGTGGACTGAGCACGAAGATGGCCCGCCACGTCGGGTCCAGCGAGAACGCCCGCGGATCGAAGGTTCCCGTCAGGAGGAAGCCGACGACGAACTGGAGCAGGAAGGTGATCCACATCAGCCCCAGGAACGTGTACGTCATGTTCCCCCGGAAGTACGCGAGCGGGCCACCCACGCCACGGAGGCCGAGCCGGTCGGCCAGCCCGCCCGACTCCCGGTCGGTCGCGACCGAGTCGTCGAACCCGCTATCGAAGACGGCCCCGGCGTCGTCCCAGTCGTCGAGCCCGGTGCAGTCGTGGGATTCCGGCAGCCGGTGGTCGGCACAGTGCGTCCCGCCGCAGTGGCGGCAGTGGTACGGCATACTCACCTCCTCGCCGCACACGTCACATCTCGACATTGGCGGCCGTACGGGTGGCCCCCGCAAAGGGATTGTGCTTGCGGGCAGGACCGGCGGGATGGCCCGCGACGGTCTCGTCGACGGCTCCCGCAGGCCCGCCCGGTCCGAACTCGGATACGTTTTAGGACCGGCGCTCCAACCCCGGACCATGACTGCAGACGACGCTGCGACGGCGACGGCCGGCGACGGCGACCCGCCCGAACCCTACGGCGAGTTTCTCGACCACGTGAAGCGCCTCACCTACGTGGGCGACGCCCGGCAACTGCTGAACTGGGACCAGCAGGTGATGATGCCGGAGGGGGGCACTCCCGCGCGTGCCAAACAGCAGTCGGCGCTGTCGACGCTCGGCCACGAGTTGCTGACCGACGACGACCTCGCGGCCTGGCTCGACGACCTCGCGGACGCGGACCTCTCGCCGCAGCAACAGGCGGTCGTCCGCGAGATCCGCCGGAAACACGAGCGTGCCGTCAGCGTCCCCGACGACCTGGTCTCGCGGATCTCCGAGGCCACGTCGAACGCACTGCCGGTCTGGGAGCAGGCTCGCGAGGACGCGGACTTCGACGCCTTCGAAGATACCCTGGATGAACTGGTCGCCCTCAAGCGGGAGTACGCCGCCGCGATCGACCCCGACCGGGACCCCTACGCGGTGCTGTTCGAGGAGTACGAACCCTACCTCGGGCTCGACGTTGCCGAACGGATTCTCGACGAACTGGCCGCACAGTTGCCGGACCTGATCGACGACATCGCCGCGAGCGAGGTCACCCTCGCGGCCCCCTTCGAGGGAACCTACGAGGAGTCCGACCAGCGCGCACTCGTCGAGGACGCCCTCGACGTCCTGGGGTACGACTGGACTCGCGGCCGCCTGGACACGTCCACCCACCCGTTCACCTCGGGCACCCAGTTCGACGCGCGCATCACCACGCGATTCACTCCCGACGACCCCCTGGACGGCCTCGGGTCGACCATCCACGAGTTCGGTCACGCCACGTACGAGCTGGGGCTGCCCCGGGAGGCCTACGGGACGCCCCTCGGCGGGAGCCGCGACCTCGCGGTCCACGAGTCACAGTCCCGGTTCTGGGAGAACCACGTCGGTCGCTCGCCGGCGTTCTGGGAGCTGTTCGCGCCCCACGTCGCGGACCACCTCGGCGTCCAGGCCGACCCGGGGGCGCTCTACGAGGCCACCAACCGCGTCTCCCCGGGCCCCATCCGCGTCGAGGCGGACGAACTCACCTACCACCTGCACATCGCCTTGCGCTTCGAGATCGAGCGCGACCTGGTGCGGGGAGACCTCGACGTCGCGGAGGTCCCTGCCGTCTGGAACGAGAAGATGGACGAGTATCTCGGGCTGCGTCCCGAGGACGACGCAGCGGGGTGTCTGCAGGACATCCACTGGTCGAACGGCGCGTTCGGCTACTTCCCGACCTACTCGCTGGGGAGCGTCCTGGCCGCCCAGCTCGCGGCCGCCATGCAGGAGGACCTCCCACTGTCCGAGCACGTCCGGGACGGCGAGTTCGACCCGGTCCACGACTGGCTGACCGAGCGCGTCCACCGGCACGGCTGTCGGTACACCACGCCCGACCTCGTCCGCGAGGCGACCGGCGAGGCGCTGACCGCCGACCACTTCCTCGCGTACGTGACCGACAAGTACGGCGCCCTCTACGACCTCTGAGAGACGGCGCTCTCGTCACGACGGAACGGGATTCAGAGTCACTCCGGTTCGTGAACGCCGGTTCCCGGCCGGTCGAGTCCGGCCAGGTCGATCTCTCCCTCGGGCATCGGGACGCCAGTATAGCGGTCCTCTCCGAGCAAGAGTGCGCCGTCCAGGTCGGCGTAGTCGAGCAACGGCGCCAGATGGGCGCCCGCAGAGAGCAGGGCCGTGCTGCCGACCATACACCCCAGCATGACCGCCAGTCCCTCGGCGCGAGCAGCGTGGATCATCCGGACCGTCTCCCGGATACCGCCCGCCTTCGTGAGTTTGATGGTGGCGATGTCAGCGATTTCAGCCACCTGGGGCACGTCCGAGAGGCGGACACAGGATTCGTCGGCGGCGATTGGGAGCGCCCCGTGTTCGCGGACGAAGGCCATCCCCTCGGGATTGTCGGCCGGCACGGGCTGTTCGACGAACTCGACGCCGTGCTCGGCGAGCCACTCGGTGTTGTGGACCGCCTCGCGGGGCGTCCAGGCCTCGTTGGCGTCCACGCGAATTGTCGCCTCCGGGGCCGCCTCGCGGACCGCAGACACGATCTCCCTGTCGCGGTCCGTGCCGAGTTTGACCTTCAGGATGGGGTAGCCCGCCGCGACGGCCTCGGCGGTCTTCTCGCGCATCCGCCCGGTGTCGTCGAGACCAATTGTGAAGGAGGTCGTGATCGTCCGTCCGGGGTCGAGCCCCAGGTAGCGGTACAGGGGCACCCCGAGGCAGGTCGCCGCAAGGTCGTGGAGGGCGACGTCGACGGCACAGAGGGCAGCGCCGTTGTCGCCGACGGCTGCGCGCCCCTCGCGTTCGATCCGCTGGATTGCGTGGGGATCGCCGACCGACTCGACGACCGCGAGCAGGTCCGGCAGGACCGCCTCGACCGTCGGGATGGTCTCGGCGTAGCGCGCCGACGGCGCGGCCGCGCCGACGCCCACCCGGCCCCGGTCGTCCTCGATCCGCACGAGGACGTTCTCGGCGGTCGACTGGGTGCCCCGGGAGATGGTGAAGTCGTGTTCGAGCGGCAGCGAGACGCGCTCGAACTCGCAGGTCAGGCTCACAGCGCGTCCAGCACCTCGTCGGCGTCGAACCGCACCGGGTCGGTCGCCGGCGCGTCGATGGCCGCTCCGTAGTCCGCGACCGCCTCGCGGGCCTCGGCGTCGTCCTCGACGAACCGGGTGTTGAGCGACCCCGCGACGACGTCGGTCTCGTGGAGAGGTGCGGCCAGGCTCTCGTAGAGGTCGACGTACTCGGCGGGATGTGGAATGGGGAACGACTCGTACTTGCGGATCTGCTCGCGGCCGGCCTCGTGACACAGCACCAGCGCGTCGGGCATCGACCCGTGGAGGATGGAAAGCGTCACCCCCGAGTAGGCCGGGTGCGTGATCGAGCCCTGTCCCTCGACGAAGAGGTAGTCGTGGTCGGCGCGCTCCTCGACCATCCGCTCGACGGCGCCGGCGGTGAAGTCGCTGATGGTGCGGTCGACGACGATGCCGCTCCCCTCGACCATCACGCCCGTCTGGCCGGTCGGGACTGCGGCGGCGTCCCACCCGCGCTCCCGGGCCGCCTCCAGCAGCGACCACGTCGTCGTCATCTTGCCGGTCGAGCAGTCCGTGCCGACGGTCAGGACGATTTCGGCGTCGAGGTCGCGGGCCGTTCCGTCGGCGACGCCGAGGTCCGCGGGCGGCTTGCGGACGTCCCACAGTTCGACGCCGTACTCGTCGGCCAGCCGTGAGAGTTCCTCGTCCTCGGAGAGGAAGTAGTGGAGGCCGGCAACGACGTCAGTCCCTCGCTCGATGGCACCGTTGATGTCGGGACGCCAGCTATCGTCGAGGCCGCCGCCGATGGGTGCGATGCCGATGATCAGGCGGTCGATCTCGTCCGGCACGTCCTCGATGCCGGCGACGACCGGCGCGTCCTGGACGTCCGGGAGGTGGTCGGCGACACGGCTGCCCGCGTGCTCGCGGTCGAGCACCGCCGCGACGTCTTGGTCGCCGTACCTGAGGACCCCGACGGCCGTCTTCGCGTCGTGGGGGAACTTCTCGTGTGCGAGGATCGCTATGCGCATACCCGCCACCACTACAGCGACCGGCTTAATTCCCGTCCCTACCTTACAGTACCCCCTCGGACTGCAACTCGGCAGCGACCGCCCGCGAGGCGTCGATCAGGCCGTCGAGTTCCTCTTCCGTGGTCTGGTAGGAGACCGCACCCATGTGGCCGGGCAGGAAGTAGTAGCCGTGGGAGAGCAGGCGCCGGTGGAACTCGTGGAGGGCCGTCCGGTTGGTGGCGGTCTCGACGGCACCGACGGTGTCGAGGGGCCGTTCGGGCTGGAAGTGGGTCAAAAAGAGCGAACTCGTTCCGAGCGTCCTCGTCTCGATACCGAGTTCATCGAAGACCGCCGCGAGTTCCGTCCGGACGCGCTCGGCCTGTGATTCGGTGTACTCGTGGACCGGTTCGGACTCGACGATGTCGAGACTCGCCAGGCCGGCGGTGGCGGTCATGGGGTTCATCGAGAAGGTGCCACCGCCCGCGAGCACCGGCCGGTCCGTCTCGACGTCAGGCCGGGCGTGCTCGAAGAGATCGGCCCGGCCCGCGAGCGCACCGACCGGGAGTCCGCCGCCGAGGAACTTCCCCATCGTCGTCAGGTCGGGCGTGACCCCGACCCGTGCCTGGTAGCTCCCCGGCGAGACCCGGAAGCCGGTCACGACCTCGTCGAAGATCAGCAGCGTCTCGCGGTCCTCGGTCGCGTCCCGCAGATACTCGAGAAACCCGGCCTCGCACTCGATGCCACCGCCCGCCAGCAACATCGGCTCGACGATGATCGCTGCGACGTTCCCATCGCGTTCGGACAGCAGTGCGTCGACGGCGGTGCGGTCGTTGACCGGGAACGAGTGGACGTGCTCGGCAGCGCCGGGCGGGAGCCCGACGGTCTCGGGCTCGTCGAATGGCGCGTGGATGGAGGCCGAGAGGTCGGTGTTGCCGCCGTGCCACCCGCCCTCGGTCTTCAGGACGTGCGCGTTGCCCGTGTTCGCCCGCGCAAGCCGTACCGCGTACATCGTCGCCTCGGTCCCCGATGAACAGAAGCGGACCCGCTCGGCAGAGGGGACGAACTCCTGGACGCGCCGGCCCAGTTCGAGCGCCTTCTCGTTGACCGCCCCGTAGTGGAGGCCCTGCCCGGCCTGCTCTCGCACCGCCGCCACCACCTCGGGGTGGGCGTGGCCCAGCACGCTCGTGATGTGGTTCATCCAGAAGTCGACGTACTCGTTGCCGTCGGCGTCCCGAATGCGACTCCCCTCGGCCTCGGTGACGTAGAGCGGATGGGGGTCGGTGTATCTGATGTTGTGCGAGACGCCACCGGGGAAGACGTCGAGGGCTTCCTCGTGGAGTCGCTCGCTCTGTTCGGCACCGTTCGGAAGGTCGTAGTCGTCCGTCATGCTGGCTCGGTACCCCCACCTTCGCGCCTCGCGGCCATTATACTACCCCCTCGCATGGTCGGCCTCTCGGGGACCGGGGCTCTCTCCCGAGAACTCCGTCCCATGGGGGGACCGGGGCTGTCCCCCGAGGCTCCGTCACATGGGACGACCAGGGACGAATCAGGTCAGTCTCCGCCGACGCCGGCGGCGCGGAGCACCTTCGACTCGGCCTTGCGGAGGTGTTCGAGGACGGTCGCCTTCGAGATATCGAGGTCGGCGGCCAGGTCGGCCGCGGTGACCTGTCGGGGCCACTCGTAGTAGCCCTGCTCGAAGGCGTGTTCGAGGACGCGGGACTGCTGGCGCGAGAGTTCGCTGCCGCGGTCCGGGGTCGAGCCGACCCCCTGCGAGGAGATGACCCGCCGCACCTCCACCTCGGCGTCCATCTCGGCGCGGACGGCGTCGAGGCGGCGCTGGATCTCCGTGCGGTCCTCGTCGATGACGACCGTCCAGTACTCCCGGCCGTCGCGGATGTCGACCGTGGCCCCCGGAACGAACGCCCGCGAGACCAGCGGCTCGTAGATGCTGCGCTCGGTGGGATACTCGACGAGCAGTTCCCGGGTGGCCTGGCCCGGTACCGAGACGAACTGGTCGTCGAGGTGGACCTCCAGTTCGCGCACGGCGTCGGTCAGGGCCGAACCCCGGGCGGCCTCGACGAGCGCCTCGACGGCCGCCTCCGTCTCGCCGTAGCCGGTAAAGCGCGCCTGGACTGCTCCGCCGACGGTGTACAGCCCCCGCGCGATCAACCCCGCGCCAGTCTCCCGGGTCACCTCGAGTGTCCAGCAGTCGGGATGCCACACGTCCAGTTCGAGGTGTGTCCCGCCACCTCTCGACTGACGCGTGTCCCCGTCGGTCATAGCTTCGAGTGGGATACAGTCGCGAATATGGTTTACGGTTGTTTGTGCGGCCCGGGACGCGGGCGAGGTCCCCGACCCGCCTTCGATATCGACCCCCTCGCCGGTGTCGAGGCAGAAGCAGAAGCAGACGGCGCTCATCCCCGCCGGGCCGGGTGTGACCCACCCGCTGTCACCCCGGTGTACGGTGCCGGACGCGAAACCGGGTCCGTGGGAACCCCTATTCGGGACCTTCCTCCGGGAAATATAAGACTCTTATAACTAAAAGAAAATATTCAATGAAAGTGGAGGCCGTCGGGACCACGTTTACCTCTACAGCTATACTACGGATATACATCGAAAGATTCCGAAATAGGATAAAGATTATCATTGCACGACAGAAACGTGCAAGTAATGTCTCGACAGGACGAGGCGCCCCGATACAACGACGTCGAACGCACCGACCGAGAGTACACGCTGGGGACGTGGACGCGCCAGCGTGACTTCGATCCGACCCAGATCGTCGACACGGAGGGACCACGGATCGTCACGGCCGATGGCGATTCGGTTCTGGATTTCAGCAGCCAGTACGTCTGTACGAGCCTCGGCTACGACGCCGAGCGGGTGGCCGACGCCGTCGCGGAACAGATCAGGGAGGTGCCCTACGTCAACCCCGGGTGGTCGACGGAGCCGCGGGCGACACTCTCGAAGAAACTCGCCGAGATCACCCCCGGGTCCCTGAAGAAGACCTTCTACTCGACCAGCGGGACCGAGGCCAACGAGGTGGCGTTCAAGATCGCCCGCGCCTACACGGGCAAGCACAAGATCCTCTCGCGGTACCGCTCCTACCACGGGGCGACCGCCGCGTCGCTGTCGGCCTCGGGTGACCCCCGTCGGGTCGCTCAGGGCCCCGAGATCCAGCCCGAGGTCCCCGGCATGGTGAAAGGGCCCGACCCCTACGCCTACGGGTCGACCCTCGATCCCGACGAGAGCCTGGCGTACATCGACGAGATGCTGACACTGGAGGGTGACACGGTCGCGGGCGTCCTCGTCGAACCGCTCGTGGGTTCGAACGGCGTGCTGACGCCGCCCGACGACTACCTGCCTCGCCTCCAGGAGATCGCACACGACCACGGTGCCCTGTTGATCTGTGACGAGGTGATGACCGGCTTCGGCCGGACCGGCGAGTGGTTCGCCTCCACGCTCTACGACGCCGAACCCGACATCATCACGATGGCGAAGGGGCTGACGGGCTCGTATCAGCCCCTGGCGGCGACCACTGTCACCGAGGAAATCGGGGAGTACTTCGAGGACAACCTCCTCAATCAGGGTCACACCTTCTCCGGCCACCCCACTGCGTGTGCGGCGGGCGTGGCAGCCATCGAGACCTACGAGCAGGAGAACCTGGTCGAGAACGCCCGCGAGATGGGCGAGTACCTGAAAGCCGAACTCGAATCGCTTGCCGACCGCCACCCGAGCGTCGGGGAGCGCCGCGGGGTCGGGCTCCACCAGGGCATCGAACTCACGCGAAGCGAGGACGAGCGCGTGCCCTTCGAGGAGCGCAGCGACAAGATGACCGGCGAGACGACCGTCCTCGACGAGGTCGGCGCCCGGGCGCTGGAGGAGGGCGTGTACTTCTACACCAGTGTCAATACGGTCGTGGTCACGCCACCGCTGACGATCACCGAAGACCACGTCGACGAGGCCATCGAGGCCCTCGACGCCGCACTCGAGATCTCCGACGCGAAGATGGAGGCCTGATGGACGCCGACATGACGCGGGTCGCCGACCTCGACGAAGTGGATCTGGAACTGCTCGAACGCATCGAGGCTGACTTCGACGTCAGCCTGGATACCCTGGCAGACGAACTCGACCTCTCGCGGTCGGCGGTCCACTACCGGCTCGAACAGTTGCGGGAGCGTGGCGTCGTGGAAGGCGTGACCGCCGACCTGGACCCCACCGCCTTCGGCCTCGACATGGTCGCCATCACCGAGGTCTCCGTGACGCACGAGGAGGGCTACTCGGAGAACATCGGCACGGAACTGGCGGACCTGGACGGCGTCGAGCAGGTCTACTACACGATGGGCGACGTCGACTTCGTCGTCGTCTCGCGGGTCCAGAACCGCTCGCAGATGCACGACGTCATCGAGAGCATAGTCGGTATAGACGGCGTCGACGAGACCTCGTCCCGGTTCGTCATGGACGAGATCCAGACCAGCCCGCGGATCGCGCCGGTGCTCTCCGAGGAATCCCGCTCGGCGCTCATCGACGGGCGAAATAATGAATAATTCGAATTTCGGAACGAGCAACATTTGTCGGAACTGGCGACGCGGCTTCCGGGATCGCTGCTGCTGACGCGCGCGCCAGAAACAGCATCGAGACAGCCGATACCGGGGGCTGACAGCCACGGACCGGTCGGACAGCCACGCCGCTGTCGGTCGGTTTGTCGGGTCGATATTCTGACGCCATCGGTGCATTTATCAGGGGAGGGAATGTTCCTCCCGAGTAGACTTGCCACCTGACACCGCACTCCTACAGGCTATCGTCAGTGGTATTACGACGGGAAGTATGGTCGCGCTGGGGGCGATCGGCCTCGCGATGGTCTACAGCATCGCGGAGGTGCCCAACTTCGCACACGGCGACCTGCTCATGATGGGTGCCTACACCGCGTTGCTGATAAACACGCCAGGGGCAGTACCCTTGCTCGACAATCTCGCGACGGGGGCCCAGGAACCGACCACCGCGGGCCTGGCCGTGCTCTTCGTCCTCGGCGCCGGGGCACTGCTGGGGGCCATCTACGCGCTCGGCGGTACCGATGCGTTGCGCGGCTCGTGGTGGCCCGTAGACGTCCCGGACGCCGTCGCAGTAGTGGTTCATCTCCTCGTGGCCGCGGTGATCGGTGCCATCTCCTCGCTCGGCGCACCGTCCTTCCTTGCGGCGATGGTCTTTTCCGGCGTCGTGCTCGCCGCTCTCGCCCCGATCCAGGAGCGGTACGTCTTCCGGAAGTTCCGGCAACGTGACGTTTCGCTCGCGATGATGCTCGTCGTCTCGCTGGCGGTCGCGTTCATCGTCCGCTTCAGCGTCCAGACGATCTTCGGCGGGACGACCCGGAGCTACGACATCCAGTCGACTGTGACGCTGTTCGGCAGCGAGATCAAGGTGGCAATCGTCAAGTTCATCGATGTCTACGTCGCGGGAAGCGGCGTGCTGGTCCAGGTGACCGACCCCGCCGAGGACGCGGTGTTGTTCAACAGTCTCTGGTCCTGGCCGGTCTTTGCGGCAATACTAATCGCGAGCCTCGCCGTCGGGTACGCGGGCTACCGGTACCGGCTGGGAACCCGGGCCATCCTGGGTCCGTACCTCCTCGGGACGATCCTCGCGCTGGCGACGTTTTGTGTCGGGGGACTCGCACTGGGCCCATCGGTCTCGCCCCCGGAGAGTGCGTTCATCGACTCCCGCGTCCGGCTGTCGGTCCTGCGACTGTTCATCATCCTGCTTGCAATCGCGATGATGGGCG
>JAHENO010000100.1 GCA_018609945.1 Haloarculaceae archaeon
TCGGGAGCCACCGGAGGGCGCCGAGGAGCCCGACCTTCCGGAGGAGCAGACGGAGCTAGACGAGGTGTCGGAGGGGCCGGGTGCTGGCAGTGATGCGACGCACGCTACCGAACCGGACGGGCCCACCGAAACTGACGACTCCGTGGGCGATCAAGAGGACGCGTAATGACGGCCGAACCGACCCTGGCGGTGGTCCGCAACGAAGTCCAGGCCGACTACGAGTACCACTGCGACGCGCTCGCCTCCCATTTCCCGGACGCACGGGAGGTGGACTTCCCGGCCGGCGAACGGTTCGACCCACGGGATTTCGACGGGGTCGTTCTCTCGGGGAGTACTGCGGGCGTCTACGAGGCCGACGAGCGGCCCTGGATCCGCGAGCAGGAGCGACTGGTGCAGACCCTCGTCGAGCGCCAGGTGCCGACGCTGGGAGTCTGTTTCGGCCACCAGATCGCAAACAGCGCGCTCGGCGGCACGGTCCGCCACGAGGGGATGACAGCCAGGCTCGTCGTGGTCGAGTTCGCCGACGACCCGGTGTTCGCTGGCGTCGAACCGGTCGTCGCCGCCTCGCACGGTGACGTCGTGACCGACGCCGGAAGGGAGATGGACGTCATCGCGTCGGCCGAGCACTGCAGGGTCTTCGGGACCCGCCACCGGCGCGTGCCGCTCTGGACGGTTCAGTTCCACCCCGAATTCACGGCCGACATCCGCGACCAGCTCGCCGAGGACTTCGACTGGACAGTAACCGACTGCGCGTTCGCCGACGTGAATGCACCCCGCGTGTTCGAAAACTTCCAGTCACTCGTCGCCGAGCGGATGGCGACGGTCTCAGAGTGACTGCCGCCCCCGGACTGCTGGCGGGGGTCGGCACCCGATCTGAGTGTCGCTGAGTGGATGCTAGCCAGGGAATTGCGCGGTGATCAGTGGAGCCGCTGTCGCTGGGAAGAGTCAGACGAAAGAGAAGGGGTTTACTCCTGGCGAGTGTAGTATCGAGTGCTCTCAGGAGCCATGGCGCTGGACGACTTTTTCGATCGGATCGACGCGGACCCGCACTCGCTGGTGGTGATAAACCGAAGCGTGCCACGGCCGTTTCAGCGGCTACTCGAGCGAGCGTTCGACGGCCAACCCGTGGCCGTCGAAGAGGAGCAGATCCCCGGCCGGGGGGACGACTTCGTGGCGCTGGTCACCGAAAACGACGGCGGGCGGGAAGTCGTCGCCACCTCGCCGCTCGAGGCGCTGACGGACACGATATTGATGGTCAACTCCGACCTCTACATGACGGGTACCGTCGGCCTCGAGGAGTTCGAACTGCCGGAGGTACTCGTCGGACTGCACGACATCCCGTTCCGGTTGCGGGGCTATCCGGAGTCCAACAAGGAGAAGTTACTGCTCATCGTCATCTCGCGGTACATCGAGCGGCGAGCCTGGCAGGCCGGCCGCGGCACGTTGCGGACGTCCTTCCAGCGTCTCTCGCGCATACAGGACGAGCGCGGGACCCGCGCGGTCTACGAAACGGTCGCGGACTCGGACGTCCAGACCCACGTCTACGGGGTGCCGGACTGGCAGCCACCGCCCGAGTTCGGGGTCGTCGCCCACGGCGGGTACACCGACGAGTTTCGCCGGTCGTGGTTCGTCGTCTACACGCCACCCGAAGACGGGGATATCGACTGCGAGAACCCGCACCTCGCTCTGCTCGCACTCGAAGTCGGTCCCCGGGAGTGGAAGGGGTTCTGGACGTTCGACCGGTCGCTGGTGACCGACCTGAACGAGTACATCGCCCGCACGCTCTAGTCGGTCCGTGGCAGCGACCGGGCGGCGACGGCGAACAGGACGACCGCGAGTACCGACAGGACCGCGAGGTTCGCAACCGGACCGAGGACGCCGGGGCCGCGAGCAGTCGCGAGCAGGGTCTCGCTGGCGCCTGCGGCGTTCGCGTAGGTGAGTTGACGGACGCCGCGTGCGAAGTAGGTCAGCGGCGACAGCCCGGTCGGGAGCCACCCGGGCAGCAGCGACGCCGGGACGAACGTCTCGGAGAGAAAGAGCAAGGGGAGCGCGAGGCTGTTGCTGGCGGCGATGGCGCCGTCCCGCGAGTCGGCAAAGGTCCCGAGGAGGCTGCCGATCCCACAGAACAGCGCCACGCCAGCGACGACGAAGGGCACGAGCAACGCGAGTGCTGGCGAGACGGCGACCGAGGCGGCGGTGGTCGCGACGAGCAAGCCCAGCAACAGCAACCCCGCAGCACCGATGACGACGACGTTGACCACCGTCTGTGCCAGAAGCCACTCCGCACGGGACAGCGGCGTCGTCGCCAGTTTCTCGAAGCGGTTCCCCTCGCGGTGGCGCGCGACCTCGCTGCCCACCCGCGAGAGGGGGGTGAACAGCACGACGACCGCCAGATAGCCCGGCACGTACCAGCCGGGCGGCTCCGCGAAGAGGCTCCCGCCCGTCGGCTGAGTCCCGACCAGGATTCCGAAGATGACGACGATGATGACCGGGAAGAAGAACGTGAAGAAGACGGCAGTTCGCCGTCGCAAAAAGGCCTTGGCTGCCGCCCGCGTCTCGGCGGCGAGCCGACCCGACCGAGTCACGGTCGCCGCCCCTCCGGTCGGTCTCGGTCGTCGGTGTCCGTACCAGTGCCAGTGTCGGTGTCGGTTGCGGTGTCAGTGCGGGTGCTGGTCTCGGTACCAGCGCGGGCGCTGGTCCCGGTTTCGGGGGAATCTCCGCTGCCGGTCACGACCGCCTCACCGCCCGAAGTCAGGGCCTGCCCGGTCAGTTCGAGATAGACGTCTTCCAGATCCGGCTCTGTCCAGGTCAGCGACTCGTAGGTGACGCCGGCGGCAGCCAGCGTATCGACCACGTCGGCGATCCCCTCCGGCTGGACGTTCCTGACGGTGAGGCGCCCGTCCGCGAACTCCGCGGGATACTGGAGGTCTGCGAGGACGGCCGTACCGTCGAGTGCGCCCTCGTCGATACCGTCGACGGACAGGACGCTCCGGCCGCCGTATTCGGCGACGAGCGCGTCGGGGGCGTCCACGGCGACGAGTTGTCCGTCGGCGAGCAGTCCGACCCTGTCGGCCAGTTGCTCGGCCTCCTCCATGTAGTGGGTGGTGACGAACACCGTCGTCCCGGCGGCAGCGAGGTCCTCGAGCAGCGCCCAGAGCGCACGGCGGCCTGCGGGGTCGACGCCCGTCGTCGGCTCGTCGAGGACGAGCAGGTCGGGGTCGTTGACCAGTGCCGTCGCCACGCAGGTCCGCCGTTGCTGCCCGCCCGAGAGTGTCTCGTAGGTGCCCGCCGCGGCCGCCGCCATGCCGACGTCCGCGAGGACCGCCTCCGGGTCGCGCGCCTCGTCGTAGAGGCCGCCGTAGTAGGCGACGAGCTCCCGCGCCGAGAGTCGTTCCGCCGGGGTGAAATCCTGGGGCAGGAGGCCGATCCGCTCGCGGTCGAGTTCCCGTGGCGGCTGACCGAACAGTTCCACCCGGCCATCGTACTCCGTCGTGCCGGTCAGCGCACGCACCAGTGTCGTCTTCCCGGCACCGTTCGGGCCCACAAGCGCGAAAATCTCCCCCTCGTCGACCGAGAGGGAGACGCCGTCGACGGCGACCGTCCCGTCGTAGGTCCGGGAGACGTCTTCGGCGACGATGGCGTCCATACACGGCGGTCGGACGCGGGGACAAAAGGGCTGTTCGATTACAGGCGCTCGCGGATATCCCGGACGATGTCGTCGACGTCGTATTCGTCCTCGTGCTTGTCGTAGACCGTCTCGCCGTCGACTGACACCCTGAAGACGCCGTGATCGCTGGTCACCAGCGACACCCGGTCGAGGTCACGCTCGAGAGCGCCCAGGATCGCTCGCTCGACGTCCATCGCCCGACCGCGGAACCCACAGGGAACGCAGTACTCGATCTCGACTTCTGCCATGGGCGGCCCGTTTACGCCACAGCTTCAAGGCTCTGTCGCCGGTCGGGCCCGCCGGTGCACAGGCGCCCGTCCATCCGGACACCCCGCTGTCGGCCGTACACCTTTATATCGTCCCGTGGTATCATACCACATGTACGACGATATTCTCGTTCCGACGGACGGTTCCGCGGGGATGGACCGGGTGGTCGACCACGCCGAGGGGCTGGCCAGCCAACACGGTGCGACGATCCACGGACTCTACGTCGTCGACACCGCCTCGTGGACCGGGCTACCCATGGAGTCGTCCTTCGAAGGGGTGGGGGAGGCGTTGCGCGACCAGGGCGAGATGGCGCTCCGTCAACTTGAGCGGCGGATCGAGGCCGTGCCGGTCCGTACCGACATCGTGCAGGGATCGCCGGCCAAGCGCATCGTCGAGTTCACCACCGAAGCGGAGTGTGACCTCGTCGTGATGGGAACGCACGGGCGCTCCGGCGTCGACCGCCTCCTGCTGGGCAGCGTGGCCGAGCGCGTGGTCCGCTCCTCGCCCGTTCCCGTCCTGACGGTGCGCGTCTCCGACGGCGAGACGGAACAGGCGTAGACTGCTACGAGTCCCCGCCCGCCGGTCGGAGGTGCTCGCAGTCGCCGGCGGTCACCTCGACGCGGCCCCCGGCCGTCTCGACGACCAGCGACCCCGGATAGGTCACGCCGACAGCCTCTCCGGTAACCTCGCCGCCCGGGGTATCGACCCGGACGCGCCGCCCCAGGGTCGCGGCGCGCTCGCGCCAGGCCGGCAGGATCCCTTCGGGATCGGTCCGGAGGCTGTGGAACTCCTCGACGAGTCGCTGGGTGAACGCCCGGCGGTCGACGTCTCCGGCCTGCGCGCGGAGGCTCGTCGCCCCCTCGCCCGGGATGGTAGCCGGGTCGACGTTGGCGTTAACGCCGACGCCGACGACGAGCCAGTCGACGCGGTCGGCCTCCCCGCCCATCTCGGTGAGCACGCCCGCGAGTTTCCGCTCGCTGCCCGCGACGAGCACGTCGTTGGGCCACTTGATGACCGCGTCGACGCTGGCCTCGCGGGCCGCGCGGACGGTCGCCACCGCGGCCGCGAGTGTGAACAGCGGCGTCTCTGTGGGCGGCACGTCGGGCCGGAGCAGGACGGACAGCCACACGCCGCCGCTCGGCGAGGCCCAGGCGCGGTCCAGCCGTCCCCTCCCGCCGGTCTGCTCGTCGGCGAGGACGACGACGTTCTCTCGTCCCTCAGTGGCGAGTTCGCGGGCGCGGTCGTTCGTGCTGGGAATGCTGTCGTGGTACTCCACAGTGTAGGGGGCCTCGAGGCCGAACTCGACCGCTGGTCCGGCGAACTCCGGGACGCCGGCGAGCCTGTACCCGTCCCCGTCGCTCTCGATCTCGAACCCGACCTCCCGGAGCGCCTCGACGTGCTTCCAGACCGCGGCCCGCGAGAGCCCCAGCTCCTCGGCCAGGTCCGGGCCCGACACCGGCCCGGACGCGAGCGCGTCCAGTACCTCCTTGCGGGTCTCCTGCATAGGCGTCCGGTGGACGCCGGCCAGCATAAACTGTGCGAGGCGTCGCTCCCTGCCATCGACGTGTCTCCACTGTGTTCCGTCCAAAGAATCGCCACTGCGTCTCTCCCAAAGAATAGAGGCCCGGGGACACGAAGGCCGGGGCGTGGATTGCATCGCCCACCGCGGATTCGCGGCGACGTATCCGGAGAACACGCTCCCGGCGGTCCGGGGCGCCGTCGCGGCCGGCGCCGACGGCGTCGAGGTCGACGTCCGGCGGTGTGCCACCGGCGAGGTCGTCGTCATCCACGACGAAACCGTCGACCGCGTCACCGACGGAACGGGCGCGGTCGCGGACCACTCGCTGGCCGACTTGCGGGACGTGGACGTTCTCGGGATCGGCGAGGGCGTCCCGACGCTCGCGGACGTCGTGGCGACGCTCCCCGGCGGGGTGACGCTGCACGTCGAACTCAAAGAGACGGGACTTGCCGACGACACGCTCGCTGTTGCGACGGAGCACGGGGGCGAGGTCGTCGTCTCCTCGTTCGAGGCCGGCGCGCTCCGGGAGGCCCGGGAGGCCGGTGCGGAGTCGCTGGCGGTGCTCTGTGCGTCCAGCGCGGACGACGCCCTCGCGGAGGCCCGGAGGCTCGACTGCCGGGCGGTCCACCCTCACCGGGACCTCTGTGACAGCACCTTCGTCGACCGGTGTCACGAGGCGGGGTTCGTGGTCAACGCCTGGACCGTCGAGTCGTCAGACCAGAGCGAGCGGTTGCGCGGGGCCGGCGTCGACGGCGTCATCGCAGACGCACTCGCCTACTGCGGGGCGGATTGCTCGCCGTCTTCGCCGGACTGATTGCGCCCGCTGACGACTCCCCGGTCATGGACGTGCACGACGACTGGATTCCGGAAGACGTTTTCGCGGCGTGTCTCGAGCGACTGCCCCAGGTGTGTGTCGAGGTCGTTCTGACCCACGACGGCGGCGTTCTCCTGGCCCGCCGAACGAACCCGCCAGCGGCGGGCGAGTGGTTCTGGCCCGGCAGCCGTCTCTGCAAGGGCGAGCGTCTGGAACCTGCGGCCCGGCGGGTCGCCAGCGAGGAACTCGGGGTCGCCGTGACAGTCGAGCGCCGTCTCGGTGTCCAGGAGCACTTCTGGGAGGCTGCAGCGCCGGCAGGTGCCGGCTCGCGGCACACGGTCAACGTCGTCTACGAGGTGTCACCGACCGATGCCCTCGACGTGTCACTGGACGACCAGCACGACGACTGGCGACTCGTCCGGGAGCCCGAACAGGACCTCCACGAGTACGTCACCCGGTATCTCGCGGAATACGACCTCCTGGAGTGAGGCTGGAGTCGGCAACGTCCGTTTCCGGACGCTGGCGGCGGCCGGGAGCACCGGGCTGTCCGCCGGCGAGGGCTCTTGCGTCTGGGAGGACGGCGAGCCGACCGGACCGGCGGTGTCCATCCCGGAACTTCCGGGCCGCGAGCGCGGCCCGACGGCCCCCGGACACTGACCCTCGGATCGGCCCAACCGCAGGCACTCGTGCCCGCCACAGCGTTTGACAACGCATAAAAGCGACCGGCGGATAGGGCGGGGTATGAGTGGCAGCGAGTCAGAGGGCAAACGGAAACAGAAGTGCGTCTCCTGTGGCATCAACATCGCAGGGACCAGCGCGGCGTCGTTCAAGTGTCCCCAGTGTGGCTACCGTATCTACCGGTGTGCGAAGTGTCGCAAGCAGAGCAAACTCTACGAGTGCCCGGACTGCGGGTTCAGGGGACCGTAACATGGGGAAGGTCGCAGCAAAGTTGAAGGTGATGCCCGAGGACCCGGACGTCGACCTCGACGACCTCCAGGAGCGCCTCGAGCAGTCCCTGCCCGAGGGGGCCAAGATCAACGGGTTCGAGCGCGACGACGTGGCCTTCGGGCTGGTCGCCCTGCTCCCGACGGTGATCGTCCCAGACGAGGCGGGCGGCACTGACACCGTCGAGGAAGCCTTCGCCGGCGTCGACGGCGTCGAGTCCGTCGCCGTCGAGAACGTCGGTCGGCTCTAACCGGCGCAGAACGCACGTTTTATACGTCCCAGCGGACAATCCAGTTCACATGCCCAACTCCAAGGGACCACGCCAGGGAACGCGGAACAAGCTCAAGAACAGTTCGCGCGAGCGCGGTACCTCGCCGCCACAGCAGGCCGTCCAGGAGTTCGAGGACGGCGAGTCGGTCCACCTCAAGATCGACCCGAGCGTGCCCGGCGGCCGGTACCATCCCCGCTTCGACGGCTACACGGGGACCGTCGTCGGCCAGCAGGGCGACGCCTACAAGATATCGATCGTCGACGGCAGCACCGAGAAGACCATCATCGCTTCGCCGGCACACCTCAGTGCCCAGGGCGGCGAATAGCGCTCCGTTCTTTTCGCGGCCTCGGTTACGCCAGTAGCGTCAGGTAGTGTCCGTCCGGATCGCGGAGTCTGACGCCACCGTCGACGGGTTCGACGGCCAGTGCCTCGTCGGCCAGCGCGTCGGCACGTCCGTCGGGGTCGGTCGCGCCGATTCCGATGTCCACGTGGACGCCGCCGCGCGCGTCGGCCAGGCCGAGGTGTGGCTCCCAGAGTTCGATGTCGAACGCCGAGCAACGCAGCCGGACCCGGTTGCGCCCCTCGCCCCGGTCGACGACGTCGAACCCGAGGGTCCGATAAAATTCGAGTGCACGCTGGAGGTTTTCGACCTCAAAGACCACCTCGAACACGCCGGAGACGCCCGGACCGTCGGCGTCGGCCCGTTCACCGAGTTCGACGCAGTTGCCCTCGGTGTCGTAGAAGTACAGCGACCGGGCGGCGCCGAACTGGTGTTCGACGAGGTCGAACCGCTCGTCGAGGCGGTCGTACCAGTCGTCGTACTCCGCGGCGGGGACGGTCATCGCGTAGTGCGTGTGGAGGCCACCCCGGGGAACCGTGCTCGGCGCCCGCAGGATCAGGTCAGTCTCGCCGACGGCCAGGGTGGCTTCGGTGTCGGTCTCGCGGCGGACCGCGAGGTCGAGAAACGCCTCGTAGAAGGAGCGCGCGCGGTCGAGGTACTTGACTTCCAGCGCGAGCCAGCGTGGCCCCGATAGCATGGCGTCCACTTCGGACGCCCGGGGCAAATGTTCTCGGGTCGCCGGGCGGCGCGGCCGTACCGCAGGACGACGACCTGTCGGTGGGTGGATCGACCCCCGTCGTTTGGGTGGGCATCTTTTGAGGGGTCGGTCCGTATCCCGTGACATGCCACTGAAGGATTCCGGCCCGGCGACGGAGTGGACGGAAATCGACCGGTTCGAGGCCGGCGACGAATCGACCACGGGCGGCGTCGGGTGGATCGCACACCCCGAGGAAACCATGCAGCGTGCGAGCCACGCCCTGGCCGTCGACGGCGAGGTGTGGGTCGTGGATCCGGTCGACGCCCCGGGACTCGACGACCTCCTCGAGGAATTCGGGGACGTCGCGGGCGTGGTCGTCCTCCTCGACCGGCACAAACGCGATGCCGGGGCGGTCGCACGGCGCCACGGGGTCCCCGTCTACCTACCGGAACCGCTGCGCGGCGTGGCGGGAGACATCGACGCGCCCGTCGAGGGCTTCGCGGGCGAACTCGCGGACACGGGCTACCGGACCCAGACGGTCGTCGACAACTTCGCGTGGACCGAAGTCGCCCTCTACAACCGGGAGGACGGGGTACTCGTCGTACCGGAGGCAGTCGGCACGACCGAGTACTTCCTCGCCGGCGGCGAGCGCCTCGGGGTCCACCCCGCCCTCCGGCTGAAACCGCCCCGGTCGCTCGCCCGCTTCGAACCCGACCGGATCCTCGTCGGGCACGGGGCCGGCATCCACGAGGACGCGGCCGACACCCTCCGGGACGCGCTCTCGGGTGCCCGCGGACGCACTCCGGACCTCTACCTGAAGAACCTGAGAACGCTCCTGCCAGTGTGACAGAGACACGGGACATAAAGGCGTCGCCGCCGTAGAGTGGGTGTGCTCTACGTCACACGGGGACTCGTCAGGTCGCTGTTGCGACTCGCGAGCGAGCGCGATCCCGACGGGACGACCATTCCCATCGCGGTGACGCCGTCCGAGGACCTCCCGGACGCCGACCTCGCGGCGGGAACGCCCGTGTTCACCCACTTCTACATGCCCGATTCCGGCGGTTCGGTCAGTGCGGTCTTCGGGGTCGACCTCGGGACGCCCGCGGGGCAAACACAGGGACGGTTCGTCTCGCACCCCGAGGGGGACCTCAGGCTGTCGATGCGCGACGACCTCCACGAGGTCGTGTTCGTCGCCGTCCCGCCCTACGCCGAGGAGTCGCTGGCTGCCTTCGACCGGAGCGGCCGCCGCCAGGAGTTTACCATCCTCGATATCGAACCCCCCGAGGAACGGCCGGCGCTGTAACGCGGCCAGCACTGCGACGCGGCCAACCCAGTCAGCGGCGACGGGTCCAGTCGGGATGGGTCACTCTAGGTATCCGAGGTCGCGCAACTGGTCGGCAATCTCGGAAAACTCCGCTTCGGTTAGCTGTCCCTCCTGCTGGTGTTTGATGACGATGCTCCGGAGGAGAAAGCGCACCAGGTCGCTCGTACTCGAGAAACTGGTCCCCTCGATAGTTTCCTCGACCCGGTCGGCCAGATCTTTCGGGATCGATACCGTGGTGTACTCGGTCATGCACCCACAGATGCCGCGCGCTGGCAAAGGCGTTGTGTCACAAGCCGGGCGCTGGCTGGCAACCCCTCACGGCGTTCGCTCGTCTGTCGTCCACTTCGTCGAAAACATCTCCGGACACGGGTCGGTGTTGTCCGGCGAGAACGTGAGCGGGGCACCGGTGGTGTCGAAGGGCAACGCCTGTGTTCTATCGGTCTCTGTCGGGCCTGTGTCGGGTCGGGGCTGGGGTCGTGTGCTCATGTGGGTGGGGTGTCGGGGTCGGGTGTCGGTCGGTCGCAGGGTGGTCGGACGAAGACGGTTCGGAGACGGCGCTGTCGGAGAATCAGAGCGGACGTACAGCGCGTACTGCGACCATCGTACTCGTCCCGATGCACCCACCCCTAATAAAGTTCATGATTTATAGCTATGGATGAGAACACCTCCGGTCGCTACTCGCGCCTCACTGCCTGTCGACGACCAGCCGTTCGGGGTAGTCGACGAGGTTCTCGTAGCCGTCCTCGGTGACGACGACGATGTCCTCAATGCGGACGCCGCCCACCGCGGGGTCGTACAGCCCCGGTTCGATCGTGACGACGTGCCCCGGTTGCAGTTCGCCGCCGCCCGTGGAGATTCGCGGGAGTTCGTGGACGTCGAGGCCGACGCCGTGGCCGGTGCTGTGGATGAATCCCGTCTCGGTGCGCTCGTCGCTCCGGAGAGTCGGCAACCCGGCGTCCTCGTAGACGTCACATGCAGCGCCGTGAACGTCCTCGCCGGTCGTACCTGGCTCCAGGACCTCTAAAGCGGCTGCCTTGGCCTCGGCGGTCAGGTCGTACCACTCCCGGAGGGTGTCGCCGGGAGTCCCGCGGAGGAACGTCCGGGTCATGTCGGAGTGGTACTTGCTGTCTTTCGAGCGCGGGAAGATGTCGACGATGATCGGTTCGTCGGCCAGCAGGGCCCCGCTTCCGCGGTCGTGCGGGTCCGCGGCGTCGCGCCCGCAGGCGACGATTGTCTCGTCGAGCGCACAGCCGTGCTGGAGGAGCGTCATCTCGATGGCCCCCCTGACGCGCTCGCTGGTCAGCACGTCGCCGTCGTGGACGAGCCGATCCTTCCCGTCTACCGAGGCTCCGGCGATCAGTTCCTCGGCGCGTGCCATCGCCGCCTCGTTCGCCCGCTGTGTCTCCCGCACGTACTCGATCTCCTCGTCAGTCTTGGTCGCGCGAACGCCGGTCAGGGCGCTCTCCCGGTCGGCGGTCACGGACACGCCCTGCTCGCGGAGACCGTCGGCGGTCCGGAGCGGGAACCGGGGCGGTACCGCCACCGAATCGACCCCGTGGGACGCCAGGAAGCGCGCGATCGCCCGGTCGGTCGCCTCGTGGCGGCCGTACTGCTCGATCAGTTCCTCGTGGTCGAAGTCCACGTAGCGCTCGACAGTCGCCGCGCGACTCTCGGCTTTCGCCCGGCCGTACTCGAGGCTGCGGGCGAAGAGCAGTCTGACCTCGCCGTCGTACAGCGTCACGAACGGATCGGGCGCGTCGAAGCCCGAGAGGTAGTACTGGTCGGCGTCGTCCGAGTCGCTGTGGAGCACGTAGCCGTCGACGTCCCGCTCGTCGAGGTGGTCGTCCAGCGCGGAGAGATCCGGATCCATGGGCTCCGTTCGGAGCCACGGCTACAAAAACACGAACACTCGAAAACTGAATCGCTCGGCGAACACGGCACTACCGTCGGACCGCAGAAAGCCCGAATCTACCGGCGGACGCGAACGTAGATCGGCTGGTGTCGGCTGAACAGCTTGTTCCAGAGTCGCTCGACGCGGCCGGGGGTGTCCGACATGGAGGGCATGCCGGGGATGTAGTACTCGACGTCGCTCTGCTCACTCGTCTCGGCTTGTTTTGTTGCCATACAGGTAAACGTTCGACCCACACTATTTTAAGAATTTCGAATTAAACTTACTCAAAGATAAAATTATAATTCATTATAGTCAATATCGTGTGAACCCTTCCAACCGTCCTGGCTCGTCAGAATCGGAAGACTCCGCGGCGACGGTAACGATTACACTGACCGGCATGGCCATTGCACGTGATCGGACCGCAGGTCCGATACTGTGAAAGGAGGGGCCGACCATCGGACGGACATGGACGCGACGGTTTCGCGGTCGACGGTAGCGGGCGGGGTGCAGGCGCCGCCATCGAAGA
>JAHENO010000101.1 GCA_018609945.1 Haloarculaceae archaeon
CCCGACCTGGACCTGTTCGACGACGACGGCCAGGTCCCCGAGTTCGTCTCCATCCTGAAAGACGGACGCGACATCACGCACATCGACGGGCTCGAGACGGAACTGGAGGACGGAGACACGATCAGCCTCTTCCCGCCCGTCGCCGGTGGATAAGCCTCGGAGACCTAGCTGTCGTTTCAGCAGCAGTAAATGAAGGGATACATCAGTGCCACCGGGTCCCCGTCCTTGAGTTCGGTGTCGAGTCCGTCGAGGTGTTCGTTGAACGTGCCCCGGACGCTCACGCGGGCGTACTGTCGGGTCTGCTCGCCTTCGGGATTTTTCGCGTAGTTCTCGCCCGGCAGTTCCCCGAGTTCGGGTGCCCAGCCCTCGGTCGTCGCCTCGCTTTCCGTCTCGGCGATGAGCATCTCGCGGACGTCGTAGTCCTCGCAGAACGCGTCGAGAAATTCGCGGAGCGTATTCCCCTCGAAGGTGTACTCGAACCGTGGCTCGCCCACCTCGGTCCGGACGTGGCCCGTACACCGCACGCTGACTGTCGTCGTCTCGCCGTCGTCGGTTTCTTCCGCCGGTGGCTCGGTCTGTTGCATGCCTCTCTGTTCGTCGGTTCTCGCCAAGAGATTTGACGCGAACGTGTTCGCCCACGTCGACTCTCGGAGGGCGAATCGTCTCTCGTTGCAGTCCCGGTGGGCTTAATGTCCGCGGGCGCCCATACATGACATGAGCGAACTCGAACTCTTCGTGCCCGAGCAGATCGTCGAGTCCCTGCCCCCGGACAGCGAGGAGACGAAACAGGACATGTCGAAGGCAGTCCGAGGCTGGGAATCGCAGATCAACGCCGCACTCTCCGTCGAGGACGACGACGAGGCGATCGGTTCGATCGTCGACCTGATCGAGCACTTCGAGGGCCGCTGGGAGGCCTACGACGAGTATGTCGTGGAGTTGCGAGCCTGGGGACAGTCGCCGATCTACGCGATGGCCTGGCGGGACCTGCACGCGGCGGTCCTCCAGCAGATCTACGACCACGACGACCTGGCCGACCGGCTCAGCCGCGAGCGCAACGCCCGCCTCGTCGAGGACGGCATCCGGTTCGACTGACGATGAGGGAGGAACGGGAGCGAAGTTACCGGGGCATCTCACAGCGGGCAGCGCTCCACTATCTCGAAGGCGTCGGCGGCGATCGGATCGACGAGCGGACCGTCGAGGGCGACGGCTGGCGTGCCTCTGTCGCGTCCGACAGCGTCTCGGTCGGTGCCAGTCTCACACTCACCGAGGTGACAGTCCACTTCGAGGGGGAGTCGGAGACGCTGGACGCGGTCGTCGACGCCTTCTCCCAGAAGGCGATCCGGGCCGGCGGCTGACCATGGCAGAGCGACGCCGCGCCATCGAGGGACAGATCGTCATGCTCGCGGGCGCGCAGGCGAGCGTCACGCTTCCCCGTCTCTCGGGGCTCCTCGATCAGACTGCACAGTACCTGACCGACCGCCGCGAGACGTACGAGCGACAGTTCGAGCGCGTCGATGGCCCCGACGACACCAGTTACTACCTCGCCAACGCGGGCCACTGGGACCACGTCGGCGCGCAACTGGGGTTCGACGACCGCGAGACCGACGCCGTCCGGCGGACCCACGAGGAACAGTTCGAACGGGACGGCCGGCGGATGGACCGCGAGCAAGAGTTCGAGGCCACGCTCGAAATCCGGGACGTCGTCGCTATGCCGTCTCGATCGTCCCGATAACGCGCTGGGAGAACTCGACCTCCGAGAGGTCGCCCCCGTGGAGTTTTTCGAGCCACTCCTGCTCGACGTGCCACTCGCCCAGTTCCGCTCCCTCGAGGTCCATCACAGTCGCCTCGATGTCGGCGCCCGTCCAGTCGTCGGGATGGAGGTCACGGAAGACGTTGATGACGCGGCCGACCTCCCGGTGTGGGATGGCGTGTGCGTCGTCGGCGGCCACCGACTCGTAGGTGAGCCGGTAGGTGTCCGCCCCGGCGGTCACCTCGTCGACGTAGACGCCGTGGCTCACCAGCCGTGATTCGGCCCGGGAGACGACCTCCTCGTCGATCGCGTTCCCGTCTTCGTCCTCGTGCTCGTCGTCCTCGTGCTCGTCGTCCTCGTGCTCGTCGTCGGAACCAGTCTCGGGTGTCATAAAGAATCGAAGGTGTCGGTTCGAGGGGTCAGTGCGCTGATCGGGATAGCTACGTCACAGCCCGGTCAGTCGTCGGAGGGCGCAGCCGCGCCGCCCTCGCTGGAGACGCCGGTGCCGGGACCGACTTCGATGCCGAGGTCCTCGAGTTTCTCGTCGGGGACGACGCCGTCGACCCAGCCGCGCACGTCGTAGTACTCCTCTTTCATCTCCTCGAGTTCGGCCAACTCTCCCTCGGCGGCGCCCTGGGCGGGGATCGCGTGTTCGCTCCCCTCGACGAACCGCAGGGGCAGGTCGTCGTCGTCGCCGTCGAACCCGGCGAGGTTGTTGTAGTACCGCTCCAGGTTGTAGACGCGCTCGCCCGCTTCCATCAGTTCCTCTTCGGTCACGTCCAGCCCGGTCATGCCGTTGTACTGGAGGACGTACTCCTCGATGCCTTCCGCGAAGGCGTTGAACTTGCAGATGTCGAAGGAGTCGCTGATCGCGTGGAGGTCCTGGAAGGTGGCACAGAGGTCGCCCTTGCCCTCCCAGGCGTGGGGGTCGACCTGCTCGGGGATGCCCAGAATCTCGGCGGCCGGCGTGTACCCGCGCAAGTGGCAGGCACCGCGGTTCGAGGTGGCGTAGCCGATCGCCATTCCCTTCAGCGTCCGCGGGTCGTAGGCCGGGATCGACTGGTTCTTCACGGTGAGGATGTCCGTCTCGGGGTCGCCGAACTCCTCGGCCATGTGTGCCTGCCCTTCGGCCATGTGGTCGGCCAGTTCGGTCTCGCGGCGACCGACGGCCTCGATCATGTCGATCATCTCGTCGGCGTCGCCCCAGTCGAGGCTGCCCTCGAGGCCGTCGAGTTTGCCTTCCTCTGTCAACTCCATCGCCTGGGCCATCATGTTACCCATCTCGATGGTGTCGACCCCCATGTCGTTACAGCGGTCGATCATCACGGCGACCTTGTCGCGGTCGTCGTTGGCGGAGTTGGGTCCGAGTGCCCACGCGGACTCGTACTCGAAGGACTCCATCCGGACGTTCATCTCCTCGCCCTTGTGCATCGTCTGGACCTCGACTTCCTTCTTGCACGCGACCGGACAGGAGTGACACGTCGGCTCGTCGACCAGGATGTTCTCCCGGACGTTCTCGCCGGAGACCTTCTCGGCGTCGAGGATGCGTTCCCCGCCGCCCTCGGCGTCGGAGTAGGATTCGGTCGAGGTGTAGACCCCGTTCTTGGCGGGCAGGCCGTCCATCTCCTCGGTGACGTTCATCAGGACGTTGGTCCCGTACACCGAGAGGCCGCCCTCGTTGGGGCCGGTGACGTCGGACTCCATGATGAGCTGCATCGCCTGCTTGTGGCCCTCCTGGAACGTCTCCTGGTCCTCCGGTTTCGGCATGTCCGTCGAGGACTTGACGACGACGGCCTTGAGGTTCTTGTTGCCCATCACGCAGCCAGTGCCGCCCCGGCCCGAGGCGCGGTCGTCCTCGTTGACGACGCAGGCGTACTTGACCTCGTTCTCGCCGGCCGGGCCGATGGCCATCGTCGAGAGGTTCTTGCCGTACGCGCCGTCGAGTTCGTCCTCGATCGTCTCGACCGTCTCGTGGACGCCCTTGCCCCACAGGTGGGAGGCGTCGCGCAGTTCCACCTCGCCGTCCTCGACGTAGGCGTACACCGGCTCGTCGGCCTGCCCCTCGAAGAGCAGCCCGTCGAACCCGGCCCACTTCAGGCGGGCGCCGCTCCAGCCACCGTGGTGGGAGTCGGTGACCGTGCCCGTCAGCGGCGACTTCGTGCAGATGGCGATCCGGCCACTCATCGTCACCTGTGTCCCCGTCAGCGGGCCGTTCATGAACGCCAGCAGGTTCTCCGGGCCCATGGGATCGACGTCGGGGCCCTGGTCGAAGACGTACTTCACACCCAGCCCGCGGGCGCCGATGTACTTTTTCGCGTCCTCCTCGTCGATTCCCTCGTAGTCGACGTTCGACTCGCCGAGGTCGACTCGCGCAACTCTGTCTTGGAAGCCTCCTAGAGCCATACGCGAAACAACACGGACCAGCAACTTAATGATTGAGTATTAATTTCGGGCTGGTACGAATGATAATTACCATCGGGGAGTTCGAGCAATACGTGTCGTCGCGCAATTCAACTGTCACGTTCTGTCGCGGAACATAAGACGACCCCGTTCGAGGAGTCAGTATGGACATCACCGAGGCACTCGCCGCCCGGCAGGGGCTCACCTGTGTCGTGGGTGCTGGTGGTAAGAAGACGACGATGGCGACGCTCGCTGCCCGTCTCGACCGTGCGGTGGTCACCGCGACGGTCCGCATCCCCATCTTCGACGACTGGGTCGCGAACGTCGTCGTCACCGACGACCCCGTCGCGGCGGTGGACGCGAGCGACTCGTGGCCCCTGGGAGTCGTCCCGGAACAGGAACGCGAGGACCGCTACCGCGGGTACGACCCGGAGACAGTCGACGCGCTCGCGGACCTGTCGACGCCGGTCCTCGTGAAAGCCGACGGCGCACGGATGCGGCGTTTCAAGGCACCCAACCACCGCGAGCCGCGTCTCCCCTCGCGTGCAGAGACCGTGGTTCCCATAGCGAGCGCGCACGTGGTGGGACAGCCACTCGACGATGACCGGGTCCACCGGGTCGACCGGGTGAGCGAACTCACGGGGCTGGCCCCTGGCGACACTATCCGTCCCGAGGACGTCGCGACCGTCCTGACCAGCGAACAGGGGGGACGGAAGGACGTACCCGACGGGGCGACGGTCGTCCCGCTCGTGAACATGGTTGACGACGCGACGCTGGAAGAGCGGGCCCGCGAGATCGCCGCGGCGATCCACGAGCTGGCCGACGTTCCGCGGGTCGTCCTCGCGGAGATGCGCGCCGACGACCCGCTCGTGGCCGTGGTCCCGCAGTAACTGGTGGTTTGGCTGTGGTGGTCGGCTCGGGGTTCTTGTCTAATCCGATGAAACGACTGTCGTGTGGTGATATTGGTACAGATTGGCGTGCAAGACGCACAGCGCGTATCAGCAGGCTGATAGCATAGGGGTTTCACATGTTCTTGACGGCTGAACAGTCAGAAGCATTTCCTGTGCCGAGACACAATTCGCACGGAATCGCACATGCCACGAATCATTGGATGGACGTACAGACAGGAACGGATCAGTGAACGGGCGTCTATGAGCGGTCCGTGTCCAACAGCTCGGACTAGTCATCTGTCGGTGTCCTCATTGCAATGAGCGAGTACTCCCTCGCCGTTGCGGTGTCGAATCCAGCGTCAGTTGACCCGTTAATCCGGATGGGAGGTGCACTCGCCCAGGCGAACGACGGCTCACTCTCGATCACGAGCGTTACTGAACTCCCGGCACAGATACCTGTGACAGCCGACGAGGAACTCGCGTCTCAGCAGGAAGCGATTATTGAGCGGGCCCTGTCAGTTGCTGACTCCCTCGGGGTTCCAGCCGAGGGGCACACGCCCCCGAGTCACAGGCCGGCGCGGTCGATCGTCTCTCTGGTCGAGAACACGGACGCTTCGGGACTCCTCGTCGGAGCGGACGAACGCATCCCATTCGAAGAGTCACTCATCGGACGGACAGCTCTCGAACGGATAATCAAGCAGGTTCCGTGCGACGTATTTGTCGAACAGATCGGTCCAGCACCGGCAGTACCCGGTGACTCGGTTCTCGTACCCGTTGCCGACGGTGCGCATACTGACACTGTCCTGGAAGCCGCCTCGGACATCGGCAAGGCCGCCGACATGCGGGTTCACCTCGTGACTGTCGTGTCTCCAGCCGCTGACATTCACACGATCGAACAGACGGAACAGCGGCTTCGAACGCACTTGGCCACCAGGATTGATTCCGCAGGTGAGGTTTTGGCGATCCCCGGCGAGAGCGTCGTGGAGACACTCGTGGACCTGACAGGCGACCATGATGTGACCGTGTTGGGGGGGACAGAGGCGTCAACCCTCACGCAACTCCTGTCTGGCACGGTCCCGGCTGGGCTTGCAAAGCGGAGCCAGAACACGCTTTTGTTAGTCACCGACGGCCCCTGATCTGATCGGAAGCGTGGGAACGTCTCATACTCTGGGAAAAAGATGCGACAACTCGCTGGTCCATATCTACTGCTCTGATGAACCTGTCCTCTGAATCTCGCACTGATGAGATTGCCATATCTGATTCTTCTCAGACGGGTTCGTGCAAGATGGATCGCGCGTCTCTTACAACCCACCGACGCTGAAACGGCAGTACTTGGCTGCGCGCCTATCTTTTCCCGTTACAGCCAGTCACGAGGACTGAAAGTCTCGTTTGAGCCTCCACAAGGCACTTTTCTATACCCGATCACCCTCGATCATGAAGCACGTGCTCCTCGTCTTGCTCGTGGGTGGGATGGCTGTGGTCGGGGGCTGTCTGGCCGACCCGGGAGCGACCACGGGAGGGTCGCCGACGCCAACCATCGAGACGCCGACACTGGCCACCGGGACGCCGACCACCCAGATGCCCACCACGGAGACGTCGACACCCCTGGCGACGGGGACCGTCACGGAAAGCGACGCCCTCTCGGTCAAGTACGTCGTCCGTGTCGATTCGCTCCCGGCGAATGTCTCGCACATGAGCGTGGATTTCAGCGTCTACTTCGCAGAGGACGTTAATTCCATCCGCTCGTGTACGGGATCGGTTCCACTCATGGACAACCAGTACGACCCCACGCCGACTGCGCTGCCAACGCCGGAGGGTGAGTGTCACCAGGGCGGCCGTCCGACGGTCACTCTCTCGCCCGCGACCGGTTCGCAGTCGCTCGGGACGTTCACTGCTCCCGGTCGGTTCGACGGTGCCTACATGCTGTCGATCCACGATGTCCGGGTGGTGTTGGATAACGGCACCACGGCCTCGGAGGTGTACGACACCGATTTCCGAGCCCACATCGGCCAGGAACCCGCCTCGGGGACCGTCGGCGTCGCATTCACCGTCGAACACGGCACGGACATCTACCGCGGCGCCGACTATCTCGTCACCGCAGATGTGTACGAACCCGGGGATTGAACCGTGGCTTCGGGAGACACTGATATGTATAAATTTTTATATTTCGGCGTCAGTTCCAGTGCGCTAATCGGTCGGGGCTGGCTGTTCGATCTATGCTACACTCACCCCCTATATCCATCAGCGGCTGTTTTGTCAACCCAGAGATATAACCGTTTCACTGCGCTCGATAAGAGCCGGGATCGGACTCCCAGGCGCGAACGGTTACGTCTGATCTCCTTCGAACTGTTCGGCGGCGGCCTCGAACTCCTCGCGCGTGTTGAGGTTCTCGAAGGTCTCGAGGGTCGTCCGGGCCTCGATCTCCTCCCGGTCGACGACCACGTAGTCCAGTTCGAACAGCGGCTCGACGATCCGTCCCTCGCCGCGGTCGAGGGCGTCCTCGCAGGCCGCGACCATCGGCTCGGCGCGGTAGACGGCCTGCGTGGTCTGGAACCACTCGTCGGGACGTGGCACTGCGGCGTCGTGGCCCGACGCGCGCTCGAAGAGGTACGTGACGAAGTCCGGGTCGACGAAGGGCATGTCACACGCGACGACGAGCGCGTACTCGGCCTCGACGGCCGCCAGCCCGGTCGCGATGCCCGCCATCGGCCCCTCGTCGGGACGCTCGTCGGGCGCGAACGTCGGCGCGAGAGCGGCGTCCGACAGCGCCGCCTCGATGGCCGCTATCTGGTCGTCCCGGCAGTTGACGACGAGTTCGTCGACGACGCTCCCGATCCGGTCGGCGACCCGGCGGATCATCGGCGTCCCGGCGAGGTCGGCGACGGCCTTGTCGCGGTCGCCAAAGCGGGTCGAGCGCCCCCCGGCGATGATGACGCCTGCACCCATACCTGTCCTTCCC
>JAHENO010000102.1 GCA_018609945.1 Haloarculaceae archaeon
AGGTCTGGCAGTACGTCCCCTACGGCGGGAAGTGGCTGTCCTACTTCTACCGGCGGGTCAGCGAGAACCTCGGGAACGCGACCTTCGCCGTGCGGGCGCTCCTGTCGGGCTGACCGGCCGGGCCGTCCGCTCTCGGAGAGCAGTCGACCCGTCCGGTCGAACCGAACAAACAGTCTCTTAACGGTTCCGTCGTCATAGGGAGATAATGGCGTGGAAGCGGGATTTCGCGAGCGGACTCATCGTCCTCATGCCGTTGCTGGTGACGATATTCGTGTTGCTGTGGCTGTACAACCGGCTGGCCCAGATTCCGGTTCCCGTGGCCTCGCCGCCGTTGCGGGTGGCGCTGACGCTCGTCGTGTTCGTGATGCTCGTGTTCGGCATCGGCTATCTGATGCGGACGGCCGCAGGTGCCGTCTTCGAGACGGCCCTCGACGACCTGATGAACCGGCTGCCGGGCCTGCGCGTCGTCTACAACGCCTCGAAGATGGCCGTCGAGACGGCCGTCTCCGGCGCCGAGGGACTCCAGACGCCGGTGAAGATCGAACCCTGGCCCGGCGTCCGCATGACCGCATTCAAGACCGGCAAGAAGACCCCCGACGGCCGCGACGTCCTGTTTTTCCCCACAGCCCCCAACATCACCACCGGGTTCGTCGTCGAGATGTATCCCGAGGACTACGAGGAGACCAACGAATCCGTCGAGGACGCCCTCACCCGACTGCTCAGTGCCGGCTTCGGCGAGACCAGGGATGAGGACTTGCAGGGCGTCATCGGCGAATTCGCCGGTCGGGACGAATCCGACGAACAGGACCAGGACGAGAGCGCGGAGGAAGCGGAGACCGCGTGAGTGCCAGTGGCGGAACACCGGAGCATGTGACACCCGTGTCAGTTCACAGCCCGATTGCCGCGGCTGTCCCGAAAGTATGATGCTCCCGTAGTCCTCACCCATCGCCCGGACGGGGTCTTCCTGCCCGCTGGCATCACATTTTTGGGATGCTTAACGCTTCCGTTATTCTTATGCCCGCAGAGATGGAACGTTCGGACATGCAGGAGACACGGCGGGCACTCGAGGGTGACGAGTTGCAGACGCTGAAACAGCTCGCACTCCTCGGGGCACTCGCGGGCGAGGAGAAACTCTCGTGTTCGTCGCTGGCCGACCGGCTGGGCGTGTCGACGCAGACGGCCTCCCGGCGGCTCCAGTCCCTCGAGGAGGGGGGCTACATCGACCGCGAGATCGTCACCGACGGTCAGTGGGTCCGGCTCACCGACGACGGGGAGGGCCGCCTCCACGCCGAGTACACCGACTACCGGCGCGTCTTCGAGGACCACGAGGACGTGACTCTCACCGGGACGGTCACGAGCGGCATGGGCGAGGGTCGCCACTACATCTCGCTGCCGGGATACATGCGCCAGTTCCGCGAGAAACTCGACTACGAACCCTTCGCGGGCACGCTCAACATCGACCTCACGGACGAGAGTATCCGGGCCCGCCGGCAACTCGACGCCATCGAGCCCATCACCATCGAGGGCTGGGAGGACGAGGAGCGCACCTACGGGCCGGCCTATTGCTACCCGGCGACGGTGTCGGCGGGCGCGGAAACCTACCAGATCGCACACGTCATCGCCCCGGAGCGGACCCACCACGGCGACGACCACCTGGAGGTCATCGCGCCGGAGAAACTCCGCGACGTGCTCGATCTCGACGACGGAACGGAGGTGACAGTCGATGTCGAAAAGCGGTGACGCGCCCGTGACTGCCGGCGGCGTCGAGTCGGCCATCGACGCCTTCCGGCGCGGGCGGCCGGTCTGTGTCCACGACGCCGCCGACCGCGAGGGCGAGACGGACATCATCTATCCGGCTGGCGCGGTCACGCCCGAGGCCGTCGCACACATGCGCAACGACGCCGGCGGGCTGGTGTGTGTGGCCCTCTCGGCTGCCGTCGCCGACGCCTTCGAGTTGCCCTACGTCCGGGAGGTGCTCGAACATCCCGCGGCCCACGACGGCGAACTCGCCTACGGCGACCGCTCCTCGTTCTCGCTGACGGTCAACCACCACGACACCCACACCGGGATCACCGACGAGGACCGCTCGCTGACCATCCGGGCGCTCGCCGACGCCGCGGCGGACCCCGGCGGCACCGACTTCGCGGGCACCTTCCACGCGCCGGGGCACGTCCACCTGCTGCGGGCAGCGCCGGGGCTGCTCGCCGACAGGGAGGGTCACACCGAGATGGCTGTCGCCCTGGCGAACGCGGCGGACCTGCCCCCCGCCGCGGTGGTCTGCGAGATGCTCGACGACGAGACCGGCGGGGCGCTCCCGCCCGCGGCGGCCCGCGCCTACGCCGAGCGCAACGACATCCCCTACGTCGAGGGTGCCAGCATCGTCGAACGGTTCGGGTGAGTGCCCGGTATTCCACGGACGTGCTGTGCGCTCGTTTGCCGGCGACATGAACGCTTAAGCACTGGCTGGCCCAGAGACGGGACATGGACGATATCTTCGTCGGCCAGCTCATGACCTCCCCGGTCCAGACAGTCGGCCCGGAGACGCCGGTCCACGAGGCGGCAGCGCTCATGCGCACGCAGGACATCGGTTCGCTCATCGTCGTGGGGACGGACGACCATCCCGAGGGTATCCTCACCTCGACCGACTTCGTCCAGCTCGTTGCCGACCGGGCGTCGACGGACGAGACGCTCGTCGAGGAGTACATGAACACCGTGACCGAGACCGCGACAGCGGACGAATCACTCGAGGACGCTGCCGACAGGATGATGGAGAACGGGATTCACCACCTCCCGGTCGTCGAAGCGGACGAGGGCGTCATCGGCATCGTCACCACGACCGACCTCACGGCCTACCTCTCCCCCGAGTGGAAGCCGAGTCCCTCCTGAGCGAATCATCCCGACTGCTGTCGCTATTTTCCAGGTCGCCCACAGGACTCGCGCGGCCGATCCGGTACTGAACGACAGCAGTCCGTATCAGGCGTCGGTATTCGATTCCAGCTCTTTCACGACCGTCGCGGGATTGCCCTGCACGACCACGTCGGCAGGCACGTCCTCGGTGACGACGGCGCCGGACGCGACGACGGCGTTGTCCCCGACCGCGATGTCGGGGTTGAGGATGGCCCGGCCACCGATCCAGACGTCGTCGCCGATGGCGACCGGCTCGCCGTACTCGCGTCCGGTGGCCCGCTCGCTCGCGTCGAGCGGGTGCGTCGCTGTGTAGATGTGGACGCCCGGTCCGAGCAGGCAGTTCCGGCCGATATCTACCCGACACACGTCCAGGACGACGCAGTCGACGTTCGCGTAGAAGTTCTCGCCGACGTCGATATTGTACCCGTAGTCACACCGGAAGGGCGGTTCGATGTGACACTCCTCGCCGAGCGAGCCGAGCAGTTCTTCGAGCAGGTCCCGTCGGTTGCTCCCGTCGCCCGGTGACGTCCCGTTGTACCGTTCCGTGAGG
>JAHENO010000103.1 GCA_018609945.1 Haloarculaceae archaeon
CGGAAGCCCGGGAACGGTTCCGGTTCTACCAGGGAACTCACGCGATGGAGGTCGAACTCGACGACGTCGACGCTGTCGGGTCGGTCATCGACACCGCGGTCGACGCGGGGGCCGACGAGGTCGACCGCGTGACCTTCACCCTCTCGGACGAGAAGCGGACCGACCTGCGCGAGGAGGCACTCCGGAAGGCCGTCGGGAACGCCCGGTCGAAGGCCGACGCAATCGCCGAGGAGGTCGACGGCGAGATCGTCGAGGCGACGGTCGTCGACGCCTCCCGGGGTCGGATCGCCCCCGTCCGGCGGTCCGGTGACGCCGCGTTGCAGGCGACGCCGACGCCTGCGCCCGAGGGCGGCGGAGCGTCGACCGCCGTCGAACCCGGCGACGTGACCGTCAGCGTCGACGTGGACGTCCGGTACGCGATGAAATAACTACGCCTCGACCCGCGTGTTCACCTTCTCGGGGATGTGCTCGCCGGGCCGCCGGAGGTGGCCGCTCTCGACCTCGTAGACGTAGCCGTGGACCCGGACGTTCTCGGGGATCAGCTCGTGTCTTTCGAGGTACTCGACCTGTTTCGCGCAGGCGACGTCGATGTCGTCGGTCATCTTCACCCAGTCGGCGAGGTCGGCGTCGCCGATGTTCAGCTCGGGCAGTGACGGGTCCAGGGGAACGTCCGCGAGGTCACCGCCGGCGGCCGCTCGTAGCCCCTCGACGACGGCTTCGTCGGGGGCGCTCATCATCCCGCAGTCGGTGTGGTTGAGGACGATGATCTCGTCGGTGTCGAAGAAGTTGGTCGTCAGCGCCGCCGACCGGATCACGTCGTCGGTCACCTTCCCGCCGGCGTTCCGGAAAATCTGTGCGTCGCCGAGGTTCAGGCCGAGCACCTCCTCGACGGGGATGCGTTCGTCCATGCAGGCGACGACGAGCAGCCGCTTGTCGGTGGGAATGCCCTTGCGCCGCCTGCGAGCCCAGTCGTCGCGGATGTCGATGGCGGCGTCGACCGTCTCGTGGACGCGCCCGGCACGCGGTTCCTCCTCGCCGGTGTCGTGGCGGTGGTGGGGCATACGAGCGAAGGTAGGGCCGGAACGCCACAGGACTTTGCTCAACCGGCAACGATAACAGGTATCCCGGCGCATGCGGGTACTCGGGAGGGGCGGCGGACCCCCGTCCGTGACACCGCCTCACACGCCTATCAGCCGACGGACAGATTTATTAGGACCTCCGTTCTTGTATCGAATGGTTATGTCCAACACGGAGGATTCGTCGGCTTCCCCGGCGGATCGAGTTCTTCCAGGGTACACTGAATAGTACCTCCGAGATTCAAGACGGACGGATTTTCGACACGACGCTGCGCGACGGCGAGCAGACACCTCGAACGTCGTTCTCGTACGAAGACAAACGCGAGATAGCGGCGCAACTGGACGCGATGGGGACCCACGTCATCGAGGCGGGGTTCCCGGTCAACTCCGACGCCGAGTTCGAGGCGACCCGCGACATCGCCGAGGCGACGTCGACGACGGTCTGTGGACTCGCACGCGTCGTAGAAAAGGACGTCGAGGCCGCACTCAATGCGGGCGTGGAGATGGTCCACGTATTCGTCTCGACCAGCGACATCCAGCTCGAAGACTCGATGCACGCCACCCGCGCGGAGGCCAAACAGCGCGCAATCGAGTCCATCGAGCGCGTCAAAGAGGCGGGCGTCGAGTGCATGTTCTCGCCGATGGACGCCACCCGCACCGACGAGGAATTCCTGCTTTCGATCGTCGCAGAGACGGCCGAGGCGGGCGCAGACTGGATCAACATCCCCGACACCTGCGGGGTAGCGACGCCGACGCGCTTTGGCAAGCTGACCGCGAAGGTGGTCGACGCCGCCGAGGGCGCGCGCGTGGACGTCCACACCCACGACGACTTCGGGCTGGCCGGCGCGAACGTCCTGGCGGGCTTCGAGGCCGGCGCCAGCCAGGCCCAGGTATCGGTCAACGGCATCGGCGAACGGGCGGGCAACGCCGCCTACGAGGAAGTCGTGATGTCGCTGGAGTCGCTGTACGACGTCGATACGGGCATCGACACCACCCAGATCACGGAACTCTCGCGGCTCATCGAGGAGAAGTCGGACGTCCCGGTGCCGGGCAACAAGCCCGTCGTCGGCGGGAACGCCTTCTCCCACGAGAGCGGCATCCACGCCGCGGGCGTCATCGAGAACGCCGACACGTTCGAGCCCGGCGTGATGACCCCCGAGATGGTCGGCGCCGAGCGCGAACTCGTCCTGGGCAAACACACCGGGACCCACTCGGTGCGCGAGCGCCTCGTCGAGGCCGGGTTCGACCCCACCGACGACGAGGTCCGCGAGGTGACCCGCCGCGTGAAGGACTTCGGCGCACAGTCCCAGCGGGTCACCGTCACCGAACTGAAGAAGTTCGCCCGCGAGGTGGGCGTCGCCGAACGCGAGGAGGTACGCGCATAGACCGATGGCCCCGCGTTCGATCCACAGACCCCAGCAGCCGGTGGCGTACCACTCCAGTGGGACTCGGGCGCACGCGTCACGGGAGTCGCGCGCGTCGCGGAACACTTATTATGAGGGACAGACAGACACTCGTAGTGATGCGAGAGACCGCCCGTGGCAGTCGCGCACGCGAGGCCACGAGCGGTGCGCTTCTCGGCGGTATCATTGTAGGGGCTGTATAGCCCCTCACACACCCCCCTTTTCGGCCGGTACAGCTCGGATATCAGCGGACAGCGATACGGAACACACAACCATGACACCGAATAGACAGGAGGGGCGGACATGAGCGAGCGAGCGTCCGTCCCGCCGGAGGCAGCGGACGCCGAGGCCGAGACGGCCGAGGCCGAGACAGAGAAACGCGAGCCAGACGAGGACAAATCGGTCGTCGAGTCGGGCGCCGAGGCGGTCGTCGCGGCGCTCGAGGCGGCGGGCGTCGAGTACCTCTTCGGCGTCCAGGGCGGGGCGATCATGCCCGTCTACGACGCCCTCTACCGGAGCGACGAACTGAACCACGTGACGATGGCCCACGAGCAGGGCGCGGCCCACGCGGCCGACGCCTACGGCATCGTCACCGGCGACCCCGGGATCTGCATGGCCACCTCCGGGCCCGGCGCGACGAACCTCGTGACCGGGCTGGCCGACGCCAGCATGGACTCGGACCCGGTGGTCGCGCTGACGGGACAGGTGCCAACCGAGTTCGTCGGCAACGACGCCTTCCAGGAGACCGACACCATCGGCGTCACCAAGCCCGTCACCAAGCACAACATCTTCGCGGACGACTCGGACGACGTCGGCGAGGACGTCGGGACGGCCTGGGCGCTGGCCAACGAGGGCCGCCAGGGGCCCACGCTGGTCGACCTCCCCAAGGACGTCACACAGGGCGAAACTGACCGCCAGCCCGAGGAGCCGAAAACGCCCGACACGTACAACCCGCCCGTCGAGGCCGAGGAAGTGATGGTCGAGGCCGCCGCGGAGGCGCTGGCCGGGGCCGACCGCCCGATCATCCTCGCTGGCGGCGGGGTCATCAAGGGCGAGGCCTGCGACGAACTCCGCCAGTTCGCCCGCGAGTACGAGATACCGGTCATCACGACGATGCCCGGGACGGGCGCGTTCCCCGAGGACGACCCCCTCTCGATGGGCATCGCCGGCATGCACGGCACGGGCTATGCGAACCTGGCGGTCTCGAACACGGACCTGCTCGTCGGGGTTGGCACCCGGTTCGACGACCGGCTGACCGGCGACATCGAGACGTTCGCGCCCGACGCCGAACTCGTCCACATCGACATCGACCCCGCGGAGATCAGCAAGAACGTCTTCGCCGACTACCCGCTGGTCGGGGACGCGAAACACGTCATCCGCCAACTGGACGACGCGATGCCCGGCGCCCCCGACTGTGACGAGTGGCACGAGACCTGCCAGCGCTGGAAGGAGGAGTATCCGCTGGACTACGAGACGCCCGAGGACGACCCGCTCAAGCCCCAGTACGTCGTCGAGACGTACGACGAACTCACGCCCGAGGACACCATCGTCGCGGCGGGGGTCGGCCAGCACCAGATGTGGGCCTGGCAGTACTGGACCTGGACGGAACCCCGGACGTGGGTCACCTCGCATGGCCTGGGGACGATGGGCTATGCGGTGCCGGCAGCCATCGGCGCGAAACTGGCCGCACCGGACCGCGAGGTGGTGGCCTTCGACGGCGACGGCTCCTTCCTGATGACGGGCCAGGAACTCTCCGTGGCCGTCCGGGAGAACCTCAACATCACGATCGTCGTCCTCAACAACGAGGCGGTCGGGATGGTCCGCCAGTGGCAGGACGGCTTCTACGAGGGCCGCCGGATGGCCTCCGAATATCCGTGGATCCCGGAGTTCGACAAGCTCGCCGAGGCCTACGGCGCACAGGGGCTGCGCCTGGAAGATTACGACGAGGTCGAGGAGACCATCCAGACCGCCCGCAACTACGAGGGGCCGTCTGTCATCGACGCCATCATCGACCCCTCGGAGAACGTCTACCCGATGGTGCCGAGCGGCGGCGACAACGCCCGCTTCGCGCTGAACGAACAGCACTTGGAGGACATCTGACCATGACGCAAGGCGAACTCCCCGGCGCACACCCGGACGAACGGCAGATGCCCGAGGGACGGCGCAACAAGCAGGGCATCCGCATCGATCCCGAGGTGGAGGCAGAGCACCCGCCCGAGCGGGCCGTCCTCTCGGCGCTGGTGAAACACGAGCCCGGCGTGCTCGCGGAGGTGTCGGGCCTGTTCAGCCGGCGGATGTTCAACATCGAGTCGCTGACCGTCGGCCGGACCATCGACGAGCGCCTGGCGCGGATGACCATCGTCATCGAGGAGCCGCGCCCGGGCATCGACCAGGCCAAAAAGCAACTGGAGAAGCTCGTGCCCGTGGTGTCGGTGCGCGAACTCGCCGACGACGCCGTCCAGCGCGAACTCGTCATCCTGAAGGTGAACGGCGACGAACCCGACAAAGTCAACGCCATCACCCAGATGTACAACGGCGAGACGCTGGACGCCGGCTCCCGGACCATCACGGTCGAACTGGCCGGCGACGAAGGCGAGATCGACGACGCAATCGAGGCCTACGAACAGTTCGGCATCCGCGAACTCGTTCGCACCGGCTACGCCGCGCTGGCACGCGGGGCCGAACCGACGGCGAAAGTGACGTACCCGAACAAGGCGCCGACCGACGCAGCAGTCGAGACACAGGAGGCCATGGATGACTGACGAATTCACCACAGAGATCTACTACGACGAGGACGCGGACGCATCGCACATCGAGGACAAGACGGTCGCAGTCCTGGGGTATGGCAGCCAGGGCCACGCTCACGCGCTGAACCTCTCGGACAGCGGCGTGGACGTGGTGGTCGGCCTGCGGAAATCCTCGTCCTCGCGCGAGGACGCCCGCGCGGCCGGCCTGGACGTGGCCACCCCGCGGGAGGCGGCCGGCCGGGCCGACATCGTCAGCATTCTCGTCCCCGACACCGTCCAGCCTGCGGTGTATGCGGACATCGAGGAGCAACTCGAGGCGGGCGACACGCTGCAGTTCGCCCACGGCTTCAACATCCACTACGGCCAGATCGAACCGCCCGCGGAGGTCGACGTGACGATGATTGCCCCCAAGTCACCGGGTCACCTGGTCCGGCGCCACTACGAGCGCGACCAGGGCACCCCCGGCCTGCTGGCGGTCTACCAGGACGCCACCGGCGAGGCCAAGGAGGAAGCGCTGGCCTACGCCCAGGGGCTCGGTTGCACCCAGGCCGGCGTCGTCGAGACCACCTTCCGCGAGGAGGTCGAGACGGACCTCTTCGGCGAGCAGGCCGTCCTCTGTGGCGGCGTCACCGAGATGGTCAAGGCCGGCTTCGAGACGCTCGTCGAGGCTGGCTACTCGCCCGAGATGGCCTACTTCGAGTGCCTGAACGAACTCAAACTCATCGTCGACCTGATGTACGAGGGCGGGCACATGGAGATGTGGAACTCCGTCTCCGACACGGCGGAGTACGGCGGCCTGACCCGCGGCGAGGAGGTCATCGACCGCGACGGGATGGACGACATCCTGGAGGGCGTCCAGACCGGCGAGTTCGCCCGCGAGTGGATCAACGAGAACCAGGCCAACCGCCCGGCCTACAAGCAGTACCGCGGGGCAGAACAGAACCACCAGATCGAGGACGTGGGCGAACGGCTGCGCGAGCTGTTCGCCTGGGAGGAGGACTGATCATGGAGATGGAAGACATCGACCACACGAACCCCTACACTGACGAACCGTTCGTCGAGACGTTCCGGCGCGGCCAGGTCGTCGCGGCCGACGGCGGCGAACGCGACGCTGCCGACGACGAGACAGAGGAGGAAACGATGGAGGACGTGGCCCACGACTCCCCGAACGAAGGGACAAACCGCACCTTCGAGCGGGGCAACGAGGGTAGAGACGAGACTGTATGAGTCAGAATACCCTCTACGATACGGTCTGGGAGACACACAAGGTCACGGAACTCCCGAACGGCCAGGACCAGCTGTTCATCGGGCTGCACCTCATCCACGAGGTGACCAGCCCGCAGGCCTTCGCGATGCTCGAAGAGCGCGACCTCGACGTGGCGTTCCCGGATCGGACGTACGCCACGACCGACCACATCGCGCCCACCGAGGCCGAGAAGCGCGAGCGGCCCCTGACCGACGACCAGGCCGAGGAGATGCTCTCGGCGCTGGAGCGGAACGTCTCCGAGAACGGCATCACCTTCTTCGGTTTCGAGTCGGGCAAGCAGGGCATCACCCACGTCGTCGCGCCCGAGTTGGGACTCTCCCAGCCGGGTATGACCGTCGCCTGCGGGGACTCCCACACCGCCACCCACGGCGCCTTCGGCTCCATCGGCGTCGGCGTCGGCACTTCCCAGATCCGCGATATCCTCGCGACCGGCTGTATCGCCGCCGACAAGCAGAAGGTCCGGCGCATCGAGGTCGAGGGAACGCTCGGCGAGGGCGTCTACGCCAAGGACATCATCATGAAGATCATCCAGGAACTCGGCGTGGACGGCGGCGTCGGCCACGTCTACGAGTACGGCGGCCCCGCCATCCGCGAACTCGGCATGGAGGGCCGGCTGGCGGTCTGCAACATGTCCATCGAGGGCGGCGCCCGCGCGGGCTACATCAACCCCGACGAGACCACCTACGAGTACCTCCGGGGCCGCGAGTACGTCCCCGAGGGCGAAGCCTTCGAACAGCGCAAGGCCTACTGGGAGTCCATCAAATCCGGCGACGACGCCGAGTACGACGACGTCGTCACCATCGACGTCGACGGCATGGACCCGCTGGTGACGTGGGGCATCAACCCCGGCCAGGTCATCGAGGTCTCGGAGCCGGTGCC
>JAHENO010000104.1 GCA_018609945.1 Haloarculaceae archaeon
CCGCTACGAGGGTGACGACGACCCCGAGAAGTGCACGGCGCGGAAACTCGCCCGGTTCGACCTCGCGACGCTGCACCGGTCGGCCCGGGCGGTCCCGCCGGGAATCGTCCTCGACCCCTTCGCCGACCGGGCGCTCTCGCCAGCCGACCGCGAGCGCGGCGACGACAGCCCGCCAGCGGGGGTGAGCGACCGCCTTGTCGCGCTGGACTGTTCCTGGGAGAGCGCCGACCGGGAGGCGTTCGAACTCGACGGCCCCCACCGCTCGCTCCCGTTTCTCGTGGCCGCGAACCCGGTCAACTACGGGCGGCCGTTCCGGCTGACGACCGTCGAGGCCTTCGCCGGCGCGCTCGTCATCCTCGGGGAGCGCGAACACGCAGAGCGGATTCTCGGGAAGTTCACCTGGGGAGAAACCTTCCTCGAACTCAACGCCGAACCCCTGCGTCGGTACGCCGACTGTGCCGACTCCGCGGCGGTCGTGGCCGTCCAGGACGAGTACCTGAGCGAATGACCGCCGTCCGCGTGGGAAAAGGCCGGGAGTGTCAAAATCCCGCTTCGGGTGCCGGCACATCGAGCGGACTGCCGGGCAGGTCCGTTCCGGGGTCGGGATCGTTGTACGCCATCGGTGCGACGTCGTTGGGCCCGTCGGGGTAGAACAGCGACGCGAGCGACTGGATCTGTCGGCGGCCGACGTCGAGTTCGAACTGGCCGCCGCCGTACATCTCGATGTCCCGGCGGTCGCAGTAGGAGATGGTCTCCAGCAGGCTCTCGACGGTCCCGAACCGCGAGGGCTTGATATTCAGCCACGCCGGTTCGAAGGGAAGCGCCTCAATGCTGTCGACGCCGGTGATCGGCACGTCCCAGGCGACGCGACTCTCGTGGCCGTCGAAGATGGGGCGCGTGGCCTCCATCAGCGCGGGATCCTCGATGATCGACTCGGGGAACGCCTCGATCAGCCGCTCGTAGAGGTCGGGGTCGGGTGGGGTCTCGACCTCGGTGCCGCGGTAGTGACCCTTCAGGTCCAGGATGCGGACGGCTCCGGTCGCGGCGAGTTCGTCAACGAGGTCGGCGGTCCACTCGGGCGTCGGGTCGAGTTTGAACCCCAGGTCGGGGTGGACGTCGAGCAGCCTTTGGACGCGGTCGGCCGTCGGCGGGTCGTCGCTGTCGACCCGGCTCAGGCGCGCACTGGCGACGAACCGCACGGGGTCGGGGGATCGGCCGAGTCGGTCGGCGAGCGTCGTTCCCGCCTGCCGAAGTGCGAGGTCCAGCGCCGCGCTCTCGACGGCCCACCGGCGGTAGTGCCGAAAGCTCTCGCGGTCCGGTGGAGCGGGAAACAGGTCGAGGTCGTCCAGCAGTGTCGAAAACGAGTCGAGGGTGTACTCGCCGGCAAGCGAGAGGTCCAGTTCGGCCCACCGTTCCGGGTCGTGTTCCTCGGTGTCGTAGGTGACGTCCTCGCCGCGGCCGACGGCGCCATCGCCGGCAAGCGAGAGGACGGACGTCGCGCGGGTGAACCCGCTGGAGGTGTCACGTTCCCGGCGGTCGGCGTCGAGGGATTCGACTCGGAGGGGCAAGTCCGCGAGGTTGTCGTACATCGTGGTCTCTGTCCGGATGGAACCGATATAATGTCGTCGACCTGACCCACAACCGTTATGCGCGGCCACGCGAAAGCGGTCTGTATGGCCCGATTCGAGCAGGCGGAAGCGCGCATCTTCGACACGAAAATCTGCATGCGGTGTAACGCCCGCAACCCACAGCGGACCGACAACTGCCGGAAGTGTGGCTACGGCAAACTCCGCCCGAAGGCCCGCGAGTCTCGCAGCGCCTGACCCTCTTACGTGAGCAGTCTGTAGAGCGCGTAGACCACGAGCGCGAGCACCGCGACCGGTATCAACAAGAGCACAACCGGCGTCAGCGGGCCCAGAAATGCTGGCGTCATCGTGCTGTCCCCGCCGTCGCGTCGGTCGACTCGGTGCGATGTCCCCAGGCGCCCGCCGCGAGAGCGGCAATCCCGCCCAGAACTGTCAGGTAGAGACCGATACCGGGTGAGGCCGCGCCCTCGAGGTCGAGTATTTCCCCGAGACCGACGATCACCACGACCAGACCAGCGACGGCGACAACGAAGGTGCCCCTGGAGTCCCAGTCCAGCGCGACGACCGCGGCGACGACGACCACCGCGAGAATCAGCGTGATGACGCCCAGTCCCTCGATGCCCGTCGCCGAGGCGCTCACATCGACCGGACCGGCCTCCACGCCGGCGGTCACCCAGGGCAGAAACGCCGCAATTGCCGTGACTCCGGCACCGCCGAGCGCGAGCAGTTCCGCTCCGGAGAAGTCGGCGTCCACGTCCATGGGCGCGGGTATTCCAGTCGGACGTATAGGCTTGATGGCCAGTGCCGGCCGCCCGTTAGCTGTGGCTGTTTTACCACGTCACGCCGTGCGGACGGACAGCGGCCCGACCCGATCACTCGTCGGGGTACTTCGGTTCCCGTTTCTCTGCCCGCGAGAGGGCCGTCTCCACGACGTCGCGGACGTCACCGTGGAAGACGTCGCCGTGCCCCGAGTACATGTGCTCGACGCCGTCGGGCATGCGGTCGAGCAACTCCCGGACGCTCTCGATGAGGCGCTCGCGGCTCATCCCGGGGTAGTCCGTCCGGCCGAAACTCCCGTAGTCGAACGCGCCGTCGTCGTGGACGACGACGTCACCCGAGAACAGCGACGACGGGCCGACCAGCGAGACGTGGTCGTCGCCGTGGCCCGGCGTGTAGACGACCTCGCAGTCCTCGTCGCCGACCGTGAGAACGTCCCCGTCCGCGAGGTCGTGGGTCCGGACGGAGTGGGGGGCGTAGGCGTAACAGTCGGCGTCGAAGGCGTCGACGACTGTTCCGAGTTGCTCGACGTGGTCGCCGTGCTGGTGGGTCACGATCACCTTCGAGAGGTCGTCGGTGTGCTCGCGAATGATGTCGACGACCCCCGGCATCGACCCGGCGTCGACCATCGTCGGTTCCTCGCCCAGTGCGAGGTAGGCGTTGCAGGTGAACTCCTCGGCGTCCGCGGTCACGTTCACGACGTCCATGTGCGGGACCACGGCGGCCGAGGGCTTGAAGGTGGCTCCCGGTCGCGGCAGTCACGGACCACCAGTGTTTTTCGGCCAGCCAGCAACCCCCGTGCATGAGCGACGAGTTCGACTGGCGCGGGTGGGTACTCGTGGGCGTCGTCGTCGTCGCATTCCTGGTCGTCCCGACGGCGATTCTCTACCTGCCCCAGGCCCGGGACCTCGTCGCGTCGCTCGGATTGACCCTCCGGGACGCATACCTGGTGCTCCCGCTGGTCCCCGCGTTCCTGCTGGGAGCAACAGCGGTGTGGGCGGCCATCCGGTCGCGGTCCGAGTGAGAAATGAGACGGGGATTCATTCCCCGAAATCGCGGCGCATTGCGATCTCGAACCAGGGACACAGCCGGAGCTGGCGGTACCACCGGGGGTTGTGGTAGAGGCGCTCGTAGGGCACCCACATGATGCCGCCGACCTCGGCGGGATCGGGGTCGAGGCTGGTGTCGGAAAGCGTCGCCTTCAGGACGGCACAGACCTCGTGTTCGACACCCTCGGTGTAGTAGTGGCGCCTGTACTCGAAGCGATCGGTCACCCGGAGGTCGTCGTACTGGTCGTCCGTGACCCCCAGTTCTTCGGCGAGACGGTCGCGTGCGGCCTCGACCTGCGACTGGCCCTCTATCGGGTGGGAGGCGACGGTTCCGTCCCAGTGGGTGTCCCAGAGGCGCTTGTCGGGACTGCGCTGGGCCAGGAGGATATGTCCCTCCCCGTCGAAGAGCAGTGTGGTGAACGCCCGGTGGCGGACGCCGTCGCCGGTGTGGGCATCCAGGCGGTTCACGAGCCCCTGCTCGTTGTCGTCGGCGTCGACGGCGATCACCTGCTGGCGCGCGTTCTCGTGGGTCACCGCCTCTGACTCGTGGGCATTCATTACCAGTCCACTAGGCGACCCCTCACAAACCGGCTTCGGTTTCGGCGGACCCGTCAACTGGGGTGCAAATCACTCACTGGGCTGTGGCGTGGCCCGCCGGCCGAGCCACTCGTCGAGGATGAGCCGCGTCTTCGTCGAGAGCACCTCTTCGCGCTCGCGAGCGCGGGTGATGAGGTCGTTGAGACTGGAGGTGTCGGCCGCGTCGGCCACCAGGACGATGTCCTCCTCGCCGGAGACCTGCCAGACGAAGTCGACCTCGGGCCAGTCGGCCATCTCCTCTGTGAGACCCTCGGTGTGGACGTTCACGTCGACGCTGATCTCGACCATCGCCTTGACGTTGCCCGTCCGCGTCGCCACGGTGAAGCGCTCGATGACGCCCTCCTCGACCATCGACTCGACGCGGTTGCGGACGGTTCCCTCCGAGGTGCCGATCTCGTCGGCGATCTCCGTGTAGGGGGTGCGTGCGTCCCGGCGCAACACGTCGAGTATCTGCCTGTCGACCTCGTCCATCGAGGTGCGTGGGTTCGGCGCCCCCTCACTTCAACGCTACGAAATTCGTAACTCGACTTCGAAAGCAACGCTTATGAAGGGGTGTTTCGTACGCATCTCGTAATGTCGGACGCCTACGTCGCCATCGAAGGCGAGCGGGTCGTCGAGGGACGGGCGCGCTCGCCGGGCACGACGCGCGGGGAACTGGTCTTCACGACCGCCTACACGGGCTACGAGGAGAGCCTCACGGACCCCAGTTACGAGGAGCAGATCCTCACCTTCTCGTACCCGCTGATCGGCAACTACGGCGTCCGAGAGGAGCGCTTCGAGTCCGACCGCGTCCAGCCCAACGGGATCGTCGCCCGCGAGATGACCGACGACGTGGCCGACTGGCTCAGCGAGGAGGGCGCGCCGGCGGTCGACCACGTCGACACGCGGGACATCGTCACCGAGATCCGCGACCACGGCGCGATGAAGTGCGGCATCGCCGCCGGCCCGGACGCGACCCGCGAGGCCGCCCTCGCTGAACTCGCGCAGTGTCGGCACATGTCCGAGCACACGGACATCGGCGCGAAGGTGTCCGTCGCGGAGCCACACGTCGTCAATCCCGAGGGCGAGGGCAAGCGTGTCGCGTTGCTGGACTGTGGCGCCAAGGGGTCGATCATCGAGTCGCTGGTCGAACGGGACGCCGTGGTCCACGTCCTGCCCTACGACGCGAGCGTCGACGACATCGAGTCCGTCGACCCGGACCTCCTGTTCATCTCGAACGGACCGGGTGACCCGGAGAACTTCGAGCAGGCCGGCGAGGTCGTCGAGACCTACGTCGAGGAGTTGCCCATCGCGGGCATCTGTCTGGGCCAGCAGGTCGTCGCCAACGCCCTCGGGGGCGAGACCGAGAAGATGGAGTTCGGCCACCGCGGCGTCAACCAACCGGTGCGGGATCTGCGGACCGACCAGGTCGTGATGACCACCCAGAACCACGGCTACACCGTGGCCGACCCCGGCGAGAAACTGGAGGTCACCCAGGTCAACGTCAACGACGACACCCCCGAGGGCCTGGAGAACGACGAGCTGGGCATCATCACCCGCCAGTACCACCCCGAAGCGAACCCCGGCCCGCACGACTCGCTGACCTTCTTCGACGACGTGCTGGGACTGGCCGGGGACTGATGCTGTAGCTAGTGAGGAATTTCGACCCCGCGCGGGATCGAGCGTCGGTGTAGCCGTCAGGAGACCGTCGAGCACGACGCTCGCGACCGGCGAGCGTCCGGTCAGGGTTCGGGAATCCCCGCGGTCAGGTCCTCGAGTTCGGATTCGTGGAACGCTCGCTGGAACTCCGTCGTGACGGTTCCGGTGCTGGTGACACTCAGCGCCAGTTGTTTTGCAGTTCTTTCGTCCGGCGCGTCGACAACGACCGCGGAGTCGTACTGACCGTTGGTCAGGTAGTACTCGACTTCACAGTCCATCGAGTGTGCGAGCTGCGTCGCTCGCTCGAGCCGTTCCGGTAGCTGTGTGATTGTCTGTGCACCCTCCTCCGTGTGCTTGTGCAGTGCCAGATACGTCGGCATCGGTGGTCTCTCCTGGTTTGGTCCGCCACAGACGCCTGCTCGGGACGATCCGACACGGGTGGCGACTACGACGGACGCGGCAAACTGTGGGTCGTCTGCCCGATAAGTGTTAGCTATACGAGATTATAGTTGGAACGGCGAGGGCTCACGACTCCTCGACGTCGACGACGTTCATCGAGTCATCGATAGTCAAGCACAGTTCGTCACCCTCGTACCGGATCGTGACACGGACCCGTGGTGGGTCGGTCGAGACGAGTTCCTGCTGGTGGTCGGACATGGCCTGGAGAATACGAACGATCGCCGCGAAATCGGTCGTGTTGTATCCGATCTCGAACCCGCGGTTCGCATAGAACGCCACGACGCGCGGATGCAAGACGAGGTTTGGCCCGGGCGGTCCGTGTCCGGTGTTCTTGCAGATGGTACAGACCCAGCGTGCCTTGATTTCGTCCCGCCGCCCGCAGTTCGGACAGATCCCATCCGGATCGTGCTCCTCACAGATGTGAAGCGAGCTGTCGACCGGGCCGGAACAGTCGGGACAGAGCCCACCCATCTGCATGGTGAACTTCCCCATCGCGCGGAAGACCGAGGCGGCGAAGATGTCCTCGGCGGAGGGCCGCGAGAGGCCAGCCGGGTCGAACGCGAATCCCATAACCGCGTCTGTGGGTTTCCCATTGCCGGGGGCAAATTTCCCCCCGCAGCCATCACAGACCGTGTAGAGGTGGTCGTTTTCGTAGGTGATCGCAAGCGAGTTACCGCAGATCCAGCAGTCGGCGTCGATTTCCGTCGGTGCGAGCGTGGTGTCCGTGAGTCCCGTACCTGCGATGACTGTCCGCACGAGCCTGTGGCCAGCCTGTTGCAACCGGTACCCCTCGGCTGTCGATTCCACGAAGTGCCCCTCCAGTTGTTGGAGGTGGTAACTGAAGTTTCCGGAGGTGTCGTAGTCCACGCGCGCGAGCAGTTCCGAGAACGACAGCGTGTTGTCGTCGGCGAACGGTTCGTAGGCTTCCCACAGAGCCAGCAGGATGGCCAAGCGCGTCTCGTCGCCGATGCGCTTGAAGGCCTCGGCCGCAGACGGGCCCGCGGCGCCGGCGGCCGCTTCGAGCGATGACTCAGTCACGGTCGGATCGGTCATGTGAGGTGATACCACATACCAACCCAAAAAATCGGGGGCTGGTGACAGCGGTTTGCGAGGGAATCCAAACACCACGTGCGGACACCCCGGATTTCCGCCGTGAACTTAAGTCCGGCAGGGGCGTACTCGTGAGGGATGTCAGAGACAGACCTACAGGAAGAGCAAGCGCCGCTCAAGGAACGCTACGAACAGGACCCGGACGCGGCGAAGATCACGCTCACGGCCACCGGGGAGGAGCAGGACGACGCCAGGTCGTGCAGCGTCGACATCGGCCGGGCCATCTACGAGGCCGAACTCCACGAGGGGGCCGGGGGCCCGGGGTCGGCGGCCTGTTCGGGCGACCTCCTGCTCGGGGCGCTGGCGGCCTGCTCGCAACTGACGGCCCAGGCCGTCGCCGAGAACTTCGGCGTCGACGTCGACGTCGGCGTCGATGTCGAGGGCGACCTCGACCTGCGCGGGACGATGGGCATCGACGAAGACGTTCCCGTCGGCTTCGAGGACGTTCGGCTGAACGTCACCGTTTCGGGTGACGTCGACAACGACACGAAGGCGGCGCTCCAGAAATACACCGAGCGATACTGCGTGGTCTACCAGACGCTGGAGAATCCGCCGGGCGTCGAAACCGACTGGACGTTCGAGTAGGGGGTCGGTGATTTCTGCCTGATTTGCCCCGCGTTCCCCGGGGAAGGCGCGGCCCAGATGTCGCCCGGTCCCATCCGATGTCCCTTTCCGCGTCGACAGCGTTCGCTCCGGTATGAACGGGGATTCGCCGGTTCGCTCCGGGTCGAACACGTCACGGAGTGGGGTGAAAGAGGCATGACGGGCAAGGACGAGTACTACAACAGGGCCAAACAGGAGGGCTACCGCGCTCGCTCGGCGTACAAGCTCCAGCAACTGGACGAGACGGCGGGTTTGCTGGGCGAGGGTCGAACAGTCGTCGACCTCGGAGCCGCACCGGGCGGCTGGGTCCAGGTCGCGAGCGAGCGGGTCGGTCCCGAGGGAGTCGTCGTCGGCGTCGACCGCCAGCGGATCGACCCGCTGGAGGCGCCCGAACCGACCGTCGAATACGTCCGGGGCGACATCACCGAGACGGAGACGAGAGACGCGATTCGCGAGGCAGTCGCCGAGGCCACCAGCCGGGGCGAGACCGGCGAGCGACCGGTCGACGTTGTGCTCTCCGATATGGCACCCGAGATGAGCGGCGAGTACGACCTCGATCACGCCCGCTCGGTGCACTTGGCCCGGCAGGCACTTGACGTGGCGACGGACCTGCTGACCGCCGGCGGTGACCTGGCGGTGAAAGCCTTCGACGGCCGCGACCTGGCGGCTCTGGAGGCCGACATCGAGGAGGAGTTCGAGTACGTCAGGCAGGTCCGACCCGAGGCCTCGCGGGACGCCTCATCGGAACTGTATCTGGTTGCGAAGGGGCGCCTGACCGCTCCTGTCCGCGTCGGGGACGAGCGCGAGGTCGAGATCGTCGACGTCGGCAGCGAGGGCGACGGCGTCGCCAAAGTCGAGGGGTTCACGCTGTTCGTCGACGGCGTCGAACAAGGCGAGACCGTGACCGTCGAGGTCACCGACGTGAAACCCCGGTTCGGGTTCGCTCAGCCGACCAACTGAATCAACACAATCCAATGGTCTCAGCGGTTAACGTCGGTGACCTCGACGGTCACGGTCTCGCCTCGGCAGCCCTTCACGTTCGTCGGGCGACCGGCGGCCCCGCCGGCATGGGATCATTTTCAAGGCAGGGACCACAGGGAGGTAAAGCCTGGTGATCGTTCACTGAACGTACTTAAACGGATCCGACTGTGTCCGACCGCAGTCGGGCGGTCTATGGCCCCTCGCGGGGCTCGGGGCGGACACTGATCACAGTGGGTGGGGGTCTCCCGGTGGCCTTCTAGAGTTAGTCGGAGACCTAGCCCGGGTCTTGGGAAGGTTCCTGGGGGCAGCCACGCGGTCCCTGGCGACCGCTGTCTGTTCGCTCCGGGTGGTCTTGTCGACCTTCGAGATCTCCCTCAACGGTTCCGGTCTTGACCGGCAATCGCGAGCGACAAAACTCCCGACGCTCGCCAGGTTTGTCCGTGAAACCTAAGCGCGCGATACATCAAGCAGCGGACCCTGACCTCCTCTCCGGTAGACGCGCTCGGGTTCTCGCGACGGCTCGACAGGGGGGTAGGACTCGCAGAGAGAGTTTCCGGCAGCGGTTGCCGGGAAGTGGGTCCATGCGGGCGGATAAACACAGTTAGTTGGGGGACTAGGACTAGAGATACATCCACCGGGAGCCGTCTCCATTCTGGTGGTTTTCCGGACAGGTCGCGGCCAAATTACGCCGGGTTATCGCGCGGTTCGCTTTCACAGTTAAACATCGAAAACAGACAGTCGGCCCGGAGTGACCGACTTAAGGGACCGGGTCCTATCCAGCCGCATGGTCCGACTTTCCGACGGCGAGCCGACCCCCACGGCCCTGGGGGAGAAAACGTCGAGAGACGTCGTCGAGAAAGCCAAGGAACGCGGCCGGCGGCGTGCCCTCGACGTGGTCACCGGCGGCGACGGGGAGCTCGAGGCCGCGGCTGACGGTGGGATCTCCCCGGCCACGTACCGGTGGCTTGTGGCGAATCCAGGGGCCACGACCGAGGACGCGCTGGCCTACGACCGGTCGACACGGCCCTACCGGAACGCCACGGGTGGCGGGTCCCTGCCGCCCCGCGGGCCGCCTGGATCCGAGTCCAACTATCTCCGGTCGGTGGAAGTGAACGCGGCCCGG
>JAHENO010000105.1 GCA_018609945.1 Haloarculaceae archaeon
GGCGGTCGCCCTCGTGACAGGCCGCGATCACCGACGGTCCGGCGCCGCTGATCGTCACGCCGGTCGCGCCCGCCTCGAGTGCCGCTTCGCGGACGGCTGCGTACCCGTCGATCAACTTCGCGCGGGCCGGCGTGACCACCGACTCGTACATCCCGGCGCCCACGAGGTCGGGGTCGTCACGCGACATCCCGACGGTCAGCGTCGCCGCGTTCCCGACCGTCTCGACCAGCTGTGCGACCGACGCCGATTCCGGGACGACCTGGCGTGCGTCCCGCGTCGAGACGACGATGTCGGGCAGGCAGGCCACCAGCGGAATCTCGGCGTCGACGCTCCGGACGCCGTCGTCGGTCGCGACGGTGAACCCGCCCATGATGGCCGGCGCGACGTTGTCGTCGTGGGCGTCCCCGGAGACGACGGCCTCGCCCTCGGCCGCGACCGGGACCAGTTCCTCGCGGGTGTACCCGCGGTCGTAGAGGTCGTTCAGCCCGACCGCGGCGGCGGCCGCGCTGGCCGCCGACGAGCCCAGCCCCGAGGCCGGCCTGACGCCCTTGTCGATCCGAATGTGTGCCGGCGCGTCCAGCGCGTCGACGACTGCGCCGACGGTGTTCTTCTCGGGGTCCTCGGGGATGTACTGGCTGCCGACCCCGGTGACCTCGATGGACGTCTCCTCGGCTTTCTCGACGCGGACCACGTCCGCCGGGCGCTCCAGTGCGACGCCGAAGACGTCGAACCCGCTCCCGAGGTTCGCGCTGGTCGCAGGCGCCCGGACGGTCAGCATACGCCCCCGTTCCGCGAGTGCGGGCAAAAAGGTAGCGGACCACCTTTTTCCGCCTCGGGTGCGCTCACTCCGTTCGCGCACCACTCGGCGCAAAAACGTGGGCGAAAAAGGCCGGACGCTCGCGGTGCTCGCGTCCGGTGAACCGCGCTCGCTCCGCTCGCGCGGATGCTTGCCTCGCGCTCGCACTATCGATTCGCCCCGGAGGGAGTCACAAGACATATTCACGCTACCGCTGAAAGACAGACGACAGTATGATCGGCGTCGTCGGCGGGGGCATTGCCGGCCTGGCCGCCGCCCACCGCCTCCAGGAGCGGGGCTTCGAGGTGCAGGTCTTCGAGGCCAGCGACGACCTCGGGGGACTGGCGGCCACCTACCCGACTGCTGGCGACCGCGTCGAAAAGTTCTACCACCACCTCTCGAAATCCGAGGAGACCATCGTCGACCTCGCCGGCGACCTGGGCCTGGGCGACGCCGTGGAGTGGCGCGTCGGGAAGAACGCCTACTACGTCGACGGGGTCGTCCACCCGATGGATACGGCCTGGCAGATCCTCGCCTATCCGCACCTCTCCTTCTACGACAAGTTCCGGCTCGGGATGCTCGTCCTCGGTGTCGACGTCCGGGGCGGGGTTCCCTCGACGGAGACCTACGACGACTTTACCGACTTCGAGGACGTGCCCATCGAGGACTTCCTGCTCGAACACACCACCAGGGGGGTCTTCGAGAACTTCTTTCTCCCCCTGCTGGAGGCGAAGTTCGGAGATCGCTGGCGGGAGGTCAGCGCTGCCTGGCTGCTCGCACGCGTGCGCTTTCGCGGCGAGCGCGATATGCTGCGCGGCGAAATCCTCGGCTACCTCGAGGGGGGGTTCGGCCGCCTGCTGGACGCGCTCGTCGCGTCGGTCGGCCGGGAGAACATCACGACCAGCGCGCGCGTGACCGACCTTTCCCTCTCCGGGGGGAGCGTCGACGCCCTGCGCGTCGAGCGCGACCCGGCCGAGGCCAGTGCCGATTCGGACGGGACCGTCGCGGACGGTGCAGGTTCTGCCGCGGCTACTGTCACCGAGACTCACGAGGTCGAGGCCGTCGTCGTTGCGACCATGCCGAACGTCCTGGAGGCGCTGACGGGGTATGCCTGCGACATCGACTTCCAGGGCACGGTCTGTTCGGTCATCAGCATGGACCAGCCACTGACGGAGACTTACTGGCTCAACATCGCCGAGGAGGTTCCCTTCGGTGCGCTGATCGAACACACGAACTTCGTCCCGCCCGAGCGGTACGGCGGCGAGCACCTCCTCTACGCGGTCAGTTACATCCAGGACCCGGGCGAGGAACTCTGGCAGATGGACGACGAGGACGTCGAGGAGGCGTGGCTCGATGGTATCGAGTCGCTGTTCCCCGACTTCGAGCGCGAGTGGGTCAACTGGATCGAGACCGCTCGCAATCCCCGGACTGCACCCGTCTACGAGCGGGGGTACCTGGAGATGGTGGTGCCCTACGACCTCTCCGGGACTGTGGGGGAGGGTGTCTACTACGCTGGGATGGCCTCGCGGGCCCAGTACCCCGAGCGGTCGCTGAACGGCGGTATCGAGGCCGGCTTCGCGTGTGCCGACCTGATCGCCGGGGCGAGCGAGAGTGGGTAACACACCAGTGAATACTCCGGGGCGGTTGATACTGTCGGCTGTAACTACGTAAGGATATTCGACCCTCCGTGGGGTCGAAATTGCTCACGGGCTTACAGCCGACAGCATGAGCAAGCGAGGATCTTCGCCGGGACTGGGTCTGGGGAAAAGGCGCCAGAACAGACCGGGCGGTCTGTCAACCGTGATAGACACACCACACATCTCTTGCAGAACAGGTCGAAATATCTGGAGTAATCGCCAATTCATATATTCGCAAGTAGTGTCGAGTTGCAATTCAGATCGGTCTTCGACAACCAGCTACCACTATTAGACCGGGTTACAGGATCACAATGGTAGTAAAGAATCGCTAACATTTATTGTGGTAGGTATTATCTATCAATTGGGTGTACAGTATGGATCACCCGAACACTTCGGAAACCAGTACTGGAAACGCCGAGAAATCAGACGAAACGGACTCCCAACCAACTCATCGGGACGCCAGCCCACTCGAAAAAGCGAAAGGGTCGTTGCCACTAACGCGGCGCACAACCTTGCTAGCGATTCTGGGCCTTGGTGGTTATACGGCGATGACCGACTCAACTAAGGCTGATCGTGGGGAAGGACAAGAGCAGAGAGAGTCGTCGACAGAGCTACCGGGAGAGCAAGCACAAGCACGGGGACCACCCGGCGGCTCGTCCGGGGGCTCCAGAGGTGGAGGTACCCGACCGTGGCGGACCGACGTCGACGCCCAGGGTAATAGCTTGCTCAACCTCGGCTCGCTGACGATGGCGGACAACACGACGGCGATAACCGATTTCGAAGGGGAAAATCTCCTCATCGATGACAATGGCATCCTCTATGTCAATGATGGACCCGGATCGAAACTGGACGCGGACACGCTTGATGGCCTCCAGCGGGCGGCGCTCGAACAGCGCATCGCGGAACTCGAGGCGAAAGTGGAGGCCAACAGGAACTTCGCGGAGTCGGCTGCCACGCAGATCAATGCGAACCTCTCGAAGATCGAGACGTTCGTCAACGACGACCTCGGAGCGGTCGAGCAGACGCTAAACTCTGGATTGGGTGAGATCCAGAGCAAGTTCAACTCGGCAGCGGGAAGTATCGAGAACTCCGTCAACACTGTCATCGAGAAATTCAACAACGCGCTCAACACCGCGACTACCGACATCGAAAACACCGTCGATGACATCTCGAACGCGCTTCAGAGCGTCGACAGCAAGGTCAACACCGCCCTGGGCGACATCGAGGGCACGGTCAACACCATCATCGGCGATCTGAACGAGGCCTTCGATGCCGCGGCGAACGACATCGAGACCACACTCAACAGACTCTTCAGCGATCTGCAGGCCGTCGACAGCGTCGTCAACGACATCCTGAGCACTATCGAGGGCACTCTCAATTCGATCCTGGATGATATCGAAAGCACGATCAACGATATCATCGGGGTCGTGACCCTGGGAGCGGGGAACAAGATAGACATCCCAGATCTGGAGTTACCGAGTCTCAATCTCTCATCGATCACGGTGAATCTGCCCGATTTCAACATCGGTGAACTCTCCCTGCCGGAGCTGAACCTCTCTGAGATTTCCGTCGATCTGCCCGACTTCGACATCGATGAACTCTCGCTGCCGCGGATCTCGGAACTGAAAGTCACGATTCCGGAACTCACGCTACCGAAACTCGACGAAACCGTCGACGACTCCTGACCGCCCGGTTCCACCCGCCGGCTTACCGACGACGAGGCTATGAAAGAAGCGCGCGAGGGGCTGAACGAATCGCTGGAAAAGCGGGCGGGCCGGTGACCCATGCTCTGTCTGGACAACGCCGTGTTCCGGAAGTACACGAACGACCCGCCCGAGGAGCCCGTCGTGAACTACCTAGCCAGACATCATGGAGAACCGTGGACACTCCCCTCCATCGTTCTCGTCGAGTGGTTGCAGATGTACGACAGCCACGATACGATCCGAACGAAGCGACGGCAGACCGACAAGATGGTCGACGAGGTTCTCGGTGTCGATGATGCCGTGGCGGTCGAGGCAGCAAACATGCGAGCGCGCCTCTAGGCGGCAGGCACTGGTCTGGATCTGGCCGACCTGCTCGCTGCGGCTACTGCTCGCGAAGCGGGTGCCACGTTCGTCACGGCGAACGAGAACGACTTCGACAAGGCGCCGATCCGTCAGTTGATCGACGTCGATATCGTCTCGCTGTCCCGAGAGAGCAGCGGATTCCCGTTCGCTTTGTCGGCAAGTCCGCCTCGCTCATCCCTCGCAGTCGGCTTCGCGGAACTGTGTGAAACAATCGAAGGAGGCGCCACAGTCGACACACTCCATCCCGTCCCCGACGGTGTGATCGCCGATTTCGCGTGGCCAGTCGTCCATACCTCGGCTTGCGGGCCAGTCCGTTTGAATGTTAGGCGTCCGCCGGGTCGTCTGCCTTTTCCGCGTCGACGCCCGGCACTTCTTCGACCGGTGCCTCGCCGGGTTCGTGCTGTCCACCCACGACGAGTTCGCCGTCGTCGGTCTCGACGTAGACGTCGTCTGCGAACCCGCCCTCGGCGTGGGGATGTTCGGGGTCGTCCAGTTTCGCTGGCGTCGAGGGTGCGCTGGCGACGCCGTCGGCCGGCCGGAACGCCCCGAGCGGGTCGTCGATGGTGATGCCGTGGCGCTCGAAGAACTCGCGGTAGCGCTCGTAGTGGGCTTCGAGTTCGTCCGCCGGGAACTCCATCATCTCCGTCCAGCCGTGGTTGTAGAAGTCGAAGTTGGCCTGGATGTGGGTGATCTCGCGGGCCTCGGCCTCGGTGTAGCCCTCGCGCAGCGCCGCGACGTAGGTGTCCATCGTCGCGGCGAAGAAGTCGTCGAGGTGCGCGCGGCGGTCCTCGCGGTGGGTCTCCTCGGCGCGGTCGAGAAACACCCGCGTGTGCAGGTCGACCAGCTTGTCGGTGACGTAGCTCCCGAGGACGGGCGTGGTCAGCGCCTGCTTTGCGGCCCAGTGGCGGATGTTCTGTCGAATCTTCATCACCTCTCCATAGGGGCGAGAGCCCTTTCAATCGCCCGGATCGACCGCGAGCGATTGTGAAGCGACCGATACGGGGGTTTTCGCGAGTGCTGTAGATATAGCAATCCACATTAGGCCCGATTTCCAAACGCTTCTGTATGAGCACGTCGCACGTAATCGTCGGTGATGGGATCGCGGGGAGTTCCGCGGCCGAGACCATCCGGGAACAAGATCCCGACGCGGACGTGACGGTCATCACCGACGAAGGGGAGGCACTCTACAACCGCATTCTCATCAAGGAGTTCGCCAAGGGAAAACTGCCCGAGGCGCCCATCTCCATCCACGAACCCGGCTGGTACGCCGAGCGCGACATCGACCTCGAACTCGACACGTACGTCACCGAGGTCGACCCCGACGCACACGAAATCTACACCCACGAGGGTGACGTTTACGAGTACGACAAACTCCTGGTGGCGACGGGGGGGACGCCGGCACAACTCCCCGCGGGGAACTCCGACGCCGAGGGGATTCACCACTTCTGGACGTTCCAGGACGCGCGCTCGATCCGCGAGCACGCCGCCGAGGCGGAGACGGGGATTGTCGTCGGCGCGGGGCTGCTCGGAATCGACCTCGCGGCGGTCTGTGCCGCACAGGAGATTGACGCGCACTACCTGATGCGGGGCAATCGCTGGTGGCGGTACGCGCTCTCGCTGGACGGCGCCGAGATCATCCACGACGCCCTGGCGGAGAAGGGCGTCACGCCCGTCTTCGACTCCGGGGTCGACCACTTCGAGGTGGACGAGGAGGGCCACGTCACCGGCGCCGTCGACCCGAACGGCGAGCGCTACGACGGGGAGTTCGCCGGCGTGGCCATCGGGCTGAACTTCAACACCGAGTGGCTCCAGGGCAGCGGCGTCGAGTGTGACGGCGGCGTCGTCGTCGACGAGTACATGCAGACCAACGTCGAGGACATCTACGCCGCGGGCGACATCACGCAGTTTTACGACGTACTCCTCGGGGACCGTACCCAGAACGGCGCCTGGGGATCGGCCAAAGAACAGGGCGCAACCGCCGGGAAGAACATGGTCGCCGACGACGAAGCGGACGAGTTTCGCTGGGTGTCCTCCTACTCGATCACGCACTTCGATTTCCCCTTCCTCTCCTTTGGCCACCCGACGATCGGCGACGACGAGGCAGAACGCAAGTACTCCGAGGGCGAGTGGCGCCGCCTGACGTTCAGCGACGGCAAGCTCATCGGGGGCGTCCTCATCGGGGACCTCTCCCAGCAGTCGACCTACAAACAGCTCATCCGCGAACAGCGCGACGTCGCGGACCAGAAGGACGTCCTCCTGGAGCAGAACGTCGACATCGACAAACTCGAACCGGCGCCCGAGGCAGAATAGGACGACCAGGGGTGACCGCGCCCCGCGTCGGCCGCCGCCGGAGACGGCCAGGACCGACGGTCTTTTCTCCCGGCGTCGCCGACTCACCGGGCATGGACGGCAGTACCGACATGACGCTGGCGTTCGACCTGGCCGCACTGAAGGAACTGGCCAAGCCGGACGCCGTCTTCAACGACGCCCGCCAGTGGACAGAGTACGTGGGCGTCGTCTCCGAGAAACCGACCTACGTGGTGACGAACTTCACCCGCAAACACCGCATCCGGCAGGATTTCTTCTCCGGGCCGCGCGGGCGCGAGGAGAGCCTCGAAAACGTCAAAGAGCAGTTCGACACCGAACGTCACGTCTTCGTCGGCACCGCCGAGGAGGACGAGCGGCTGGCCGAGGCCGTCGACTGGGAGTACCTCGACATCCAGGCGGCCGCCGAGGCCGCCGGCTGGGACCTCGGCGAGGCCGAACCCGCGACGCAGGCCACCGAGGAGAGCCGCGACGACTGGCCCTGAGGGTATTTAACCCAGGCTGTCATCTGCCACCGTATGATCGCCATCCAGAACGAGGAGACCGGGACGTGGCACCTGCTGGGGGCACGTGGCTGTGGCGAGTACCCCGACGGCCAGCGGTTCGACGCCACCTGGTCGAAGATCAGGGATCGCGTGGACCGCGACGCCGGCGACCGGTGTTCGAACTGTAACTGGCCCCGATAGCGAGGCCGTGGTGGGCTGTCGAGGGCCCACTGACTCGCCACAGCAACGTTCTGAATCCGGAATGAAGGGCGAACTTACTTCCGTGACCCAGGTACCTGTTCCACTATCCCGTTTTGCATGGGCCGATAAAAACGCCCAAAATCGGATGAACTCACACACACTATCGACGCGGTATTTCCCGGCACTCCCGTAGGGGAGCATCGATGTCTCGTAGCGAGCGAACCGGCCTCGCAGATGCTGTCGCCCTAGATACACAATCCCAACAAGCCCCCGATTACCAAGCCCCGATGATCCTCGAATCAGTCACCCAGCACCTCGTCGACAGTTCAGACACGGAAGCGAGATTCGTCTGCCCGTTCTGTGGAGCGGCGTACCCAGCCTCGCGTCAGCTCTGTTCGCGGTGTGACGGCAATCTCGTGGTTCCAATCTCCAACTCGGAGGTATACGAAACCATCGTCCCGATGTGCGGGCTGGATTGTCGCCCGAGGAATCGAGACAGCCAATCGAGTGCTTCGTAGTCTGCCCGGCGACGGAACAGCCGTGCTACCGGTGCAGTCTTACTGATACTCTTCGTGGATGCGGTCCATCCGCGCGGCCATCACGAAGTCGGCGTGGTGGAGGCCGTCGATCTTGTGGGTCCACATCTCGACGACCACCTCGCCCCACGAGAGGTGCAGGTCCGGGTGGTGCCACTCCTCCTCGGCGAGTTCGCCGACCTCGTAGGTGAACTCCAGGGCGTCCCGGAAGTCCTCGAACTCGTAGGTCCCCTCGAGGTGGTGTTCCTCGATTATCTCCCAGACGTCCGTGTCGATCTGTTCGTACAGTTCCTGTAGCTCCTCGCCTTCCAGCGGGTCCTCGTCACTCGTGCACGCCTCACACTCCTGGTCCGCGAGCGCTTGTTCTGCCATGGAGGGCGATACGGAGTCCAGTCACGTAATACCGTCGCGTTCACTCCAGCAGGTCCCGCGCCGAGTTGGCACCGATCAGACCC
>JAHENO010000106.1 GCA_018609945.1 Haloarculaceae archaeon
CACCGCACGGCAGCGAGCGCGTGTCCAGGCACGGGGAGGACTCAGAGCGACCCGGGGTAGGGCAGGCCTGCAGTCGGGTGGGAATGAAAGGGGCCGGGGGCTTTCTGGCTGGGCGTGACGGTCATAGCGCCCTCAGGTACAACAGTTCCAAGAGAGCGTCCGGAAATCACAGTTCCAGCACAGCGGGACGAGCCAGCGTCACGTTGGCCCCGACAGCCGACGCCTCGACGGTCGGCCAGTCGCCGGTCGCCGTCAGCACCTCGAACCCATCGTCGGTGACGAGCACGGTGTCCTCGCTCTTTGCCCCCTGCACGGTCGGGTTCCAGGCGTAGGCCATCGGCAGCCGGACCGGCTCGTCGCTTTCCGGTGTGGCGATCCACTCCCGGCCGGCGTACCCGGCCGCCCCGCCCTGGTGGTGCTCGCGCCACTCGCCGTCGTGACCGACACTCTCGTATGCCGTCCTGATTGCCTCGAATACGTCGCCGGCAGTCCCACCCGCGAGCCCCTCTCGGCGGGTCGCGGCGAGCGCCGAAGCCTCGACGCGGGCGGCAGCCCGGTGGCGCTCGTGCAGCCACGCCGGCGGATCGAACGCCACGGTCCGCGTGCAACTGGCGTACAGCCCCCCGCAGCTGGCCGTGACAGACACGAGCGCGTAGCCGCCGAGGCGCTCCTCTGTCGGCGTGTAGTGGCGGTACCGCTGCGCGCGGCGCTGGCTGCCTACAAGGGCGACCGGCGTCTCGACGCCCGCCGCCGCGAGCCGCCCGCGGAGGTCGGCGGCCACCTCCCGCTCGGTGTCGTCGGGCGCACAGTCCCGGCAGACCGCCTCGACCGCCCCGGCGACCGTCTCGCCCAGCGACCGGTACCGCTCGACGCCGGCGTCGGTCAGGGGCTGGCGGAGCCGGCTGGCGTCGACGGACCCGAACCCCTCGACTGCGATGTCGGCGGCGGCCGGCCGGGGACTCTCCGCGGCCAGGTGGGCTCCGAGCGTCCTCGCGTGCCAGGGGAACGACTCGACGGCCACGCCCGCGGGGAGCTGTTCGTCCGCGAGTCGGCCGGCCTCGATGCTGTCGGTGACGACCGTCACCGCCTCGCCGTCGTAGCCCGCGGCCGCCACCCCGCGGTCGGCGGTCCGGTCGACGACGTTGTCGCCGCCGGTCAACCACGCGAAGCCGTTCGGCCGCGCGAACCAGACCGCCGCCAGTCCTTCGGCGTCGAGATACGAGTCGAGCCGCGACAGGATGGCGTCGTCGAGTCCGTCGTCGGTGGCCATACGGTGGCGGTTTCGGGGTCGGCACATAGGCGTTGTGCTCTGCCGCGTCCGGCCCGTCCTCGCCGGTCCTCCCGCCCCGTGGCCCCGGCACGCCCGTTCCGTCAATGCTTTTACTCGCTGCCGAATACCCGGCGGCATGGCCGACTCGTCGTTCCGTGTCGGGTTCGTGTCGGACGGGCCGCCCTCCGCCGAGCAGGACGCCGCCTTGGCCTGGCTCGGCGAGCGCGACGGTGTCGAGGCAGTGACGGTCGCCGACGGGGACGACAGTCAGGGGAATCTCGACGTCGCGTGGTGGCACCGCGACGAACCGCTCGCGGACGGGACGCCCGCTCCCGTGACGGCGGCGCTGGCGGACGTCCTCGAGTCGGGTGGGGGCGTGGTGCTTTCGCTCCGTGCGATGGAGGCGGTGACCGCCCTCGGCGTCGAGACGGTGCTGCCGGACGTGACCACCATCGAGACGGTCGCGGAGCCGACGGGGCCGCTGTGGCGGGTACTGTACGACGACCATCCCGCGGTGGCGGATTTCGAGACGGTCCGTATCCCCGTCTGTGACCGCGGCGAGAGCGCCGTGGCGCGCTACGAGTCGGTGCTCCCGGCTCACGGGGAGATACTCGCGGGCACCCACTGTGGCGGGACCGACGTCCCACAGGAGATGGTCGTCGCTGCCTGGAACGCCGGCGCCGGGGCCGTCCTCGGGGTGGGGACGCCGCTCCTGTTCGGCGAGAGCGCCGCCCCGTCGGTGGCCGAGAACCGCGACCGCCTGGCGATGGGCTGTCTGCGCGCGCTCGCCGGCGGCCCCACCCAGCCCGAGCGGCCGGCCGACGCTGCCGCGATGGCTGGCATGCGCACGCGCCTCGGGACGGACCCGAGCCGGCCGGCCTACCACCTCACGCCGCCGGCCAACTGGCTGAACGACCCCAACGGCCTCATCGCGTGGAACGGCTGCTACCACGTCTTCTACCAGTACAACCCCGCCGGCCCCTTCCACAACACCATCCACTGGGGACACGCGGTCAGCGAGGACCTGGTCGAGTGGCGCGACGAGCCGGTGGCGCTGGCCCCCTCGCCCGACGGCCCGGACCGCCACGGGTGCTGGTCGGGGTGTGCCGTCGACGACGACGGCACCGCGACCGCCCTCTACACCGGCGGGAAGGGCCGCTCGCAGCTCCCCTGTCTGGCCACCTCGGAGGACCCCGACCTCCGCGAGTGGCACAAGCACGGCGACAATCCCATCATCGAAACCCCCCCTGCGGACCTCGACGTCATCGAGACCGAACACTGGGAGGCGGAGTTCCGCGACCACTCCGTCTGGCGGGAGGGCGACACCTGGTACCAGCTCATCGGAACCGGCCTCGACGGCGCCGGCGGGGCCGCCCTGCTGTACAGCTCCGGGGACCTCCGGGAGTGGCACTACGAGGGGCCGCTGTTCGTCGGTGACGGGACGGACGGCTCGGTCTGGGAGTGTCCGGAACTGCTGGACCTGGGCGAGAAACAGCTGTTGCACGTCTCGAACTACGAGGACGTCCTCTATTTCCTGGGCGAGTTCGAGGACGGCCGGTTTCGCGCCGACTGCCGGGGCGTCCTCGACCACGGCGACTTCTACGCCCCGCAGTCGCTCAAGGACGGCGACCGCTCGCTGACCTGGGCGTGGTTGCCCGAGGCCCGCGACCTGGAGGCACAGTGGGACGCCGGCTGGTCGGGCACACTCTCCCTGCCGCGGGTACTCTCGCTCGGTCCAGACGGTCGCCTCCGGCAGGAACCCGCCGCCGAAGTGACCGAACTCCGCGGGCGGCGGCTGGCGGGACCGACGGCGTTCGACCTCGACTCGGACCGACGGCGACTCCCCGCCACGGGGCGGCGGCTGGAACTCGAACTCGAACTCGAACTCGCGGACGCAACGGCCGTCGAGCTGTCGGTCTTCGAGTCGCCCGACCGCGAGGAACACACCCACATCCGGTACACGCACGGGGGCGACCTCCGCGTCGAACGGGCAGCGTCGAGCCTGGACAACCGGGCTGCGACGGACACCCAGGGGATGACGGTCACGCCCTACGACGAGCCGCTGACGTTGCGGGCGTTCCTCGATGGCTCGGTCGTCGAACTGTACGCCAACCGGCGCCACTGCCTGACAAGCCGCGTCTACCCGACCCGCGAGGACAGCACCGGGCTCTCGCTGCGCGCCGAGGGCGGGCGCGCCTCGGTCCGGTCGCTGTCCGTCTGGGAGATGCGGTCGGCGATGGCTACCGGGACCGCCGACGCCGCCTCGTCTGTCCGGCTGTAGCGCCCGCGGTCACTAGTAGGTCCGACTCCAGCGCGTGCGAACGTCGACGTCGGGGCCGTCCGCGGCCGCGAGCATGGCCGGGGTGACCCCGCTGTGTTCGGGCGCCGGGAGCGTCTCCTCGGCCGTGGGGATGTGCCAGTGGGCGAGCGTTCCCCGGATTCGCGTCTCCTCGCCCGCGACGCCCAGGCGCACCGTGGGGCCGAGCGTCCCGCCGAACCGGCGGCGCTGTTCGAAGACGGGCAGGTCGGCAATCTCGTCCAGCGACTGGCCGGCGAAGTCGTAGTAGTTGAAGAACGACTGGACGAGCACCTCGTCGCGGTGGGGGAAGGCCATCCAGGAGTAGGCCTGGAACGGCGCGTTCGCGGGGTTGGTGACGACGAGGCCCGACCCGTTCAGCGGGCGATACGCGCCGCGCAGCGAGTCGGCGACGAACCCGTAGAGGGCGTCGTAGCCCTCCAGTCCCGGCGCGAAGGTGTGCATGTGGCTGGAGACGAACAGGTAGTAGCGGCCGCCGGCGACGACGACGTGTGGCCGTTCGAGTTCCTGATTGACACAGACCGAGTCCAGGATGGGGGGCCGGAGGTCCCACGCCAGCGGGTCGCCCTCCGGCGAGACCGCGTGTCCCACACAGCCGTTGAACTCCTGCTGGTGTGGGTCGCCGCCGCAGGCGTCGCTACCCTCGGGGACCGGGACGTTCGCCTCGAACAGCAGCGTCGTCTCGCCGGTCGCGGGATCGATGAAAAACCACGGGTCCCGGAACGTGTAGATCATCCCGCGTGACTGGTCTTCCCGCTCGTAGAACTCCCCGTCCGGTTCGAGGAGCACCTCGTGGCGGAACGGTCCCGCGATGTGCACTCCCTCCGTCGACGTCTCGACGGTGCCGCCGTGGGCGACTGCGATGCGCTGGCTGTAGGTCAACTCCTCGGCGTCCCCGTCGCCGGCGGCGGTGTAGTAGAGGTACAGGTCCCCGTCGAGGTACACTGCCGAGCCGGCCCACTGGCGCTGGCCGAGCGCCCCCTCCTCGAAGACGACCCCGCCGTTGTGCCACTCGCGGCCGTCCCGCGAGTAGAAGTACCGTATCTCGGCGACGTCGTGGCGCTTGCCGGGCAACAGGTCGGCGGGTGCCGTCAGCGAGAAGAGGACGCGCCAGCCGTCGACGGTCGCCACCTGGCCGTGCCGGTCACGGAGCAGCCACGTGTCCCAGACGTGGACGTCGCTCGCGGGGTCAACCTCCGGCGGTTCGATCACCGGCGTGACCGTCTCCGGCGTCCGGCGGATCCGCGCGGCCTGGTCGCGCGTCCACTGAGACCACTCGGCGCCAGTCATGACTGTCGCCCCCTGAACTGTGCGACTGTCTCCCTGTCGGGCAGCGGGGCCATCGCCCCCTCGGCCGTCGTCGCGACTGCTGCGACGGCGTTGGCAAAGGCGAGCGTCTCCTCCGGTCCGGCGCCGTCGGCCAGCGCCGCGACCACGCCCGCGAGGAACGCGTCGCCGGCACCCGTCGTGTCGACGGCATCGGCCTCGTAGCCTGGGTGGTGCCACTCGCCGCGGCCCCACGGCGAGCCCGGGCCGGCCACGACCGTCGCGCCCGACCCGCCCGCGGTGAGCAACACGGTGTCGGGCTCCGATTCGAGCAACCCCGCGGCGAAGTCCTCGCCCGTCGCGAAGGCCGTCGGCTCGAAGTCCTCCCGCGTGGCCTTCAGCACGTCCGTCAGCCCGACCATCCGTTCCAGCGTCGCCGTCAACTCTTCCTGGTCGGCCCACAGCTCGGGGCGGGTGTTGGGGTCGAAGACGATCCGACAGCCCGCCTCGCGCGCCCGCTCGACCAGCTCGAAGGTGGCCGACCGCGAGGGCTCGACCGACAGCGGGACGCCGCCCACGACGACCGTCCCGACCGCCGCGAGGGTCCCGTCGTCGACGACCGACGTGTCGAGGTGGGTGTCGGCCGCGTTCTCGCGGTAGAACGTGAATTCGCGGTCGGCGTCGGGGCCGTGGCTGACGAAGGCGAGCGTGGTCGGCCGGTCGACCCGCGTGAGGAACCGCTCCGGAAGGCCCTCGGCGGCCAGCGTCTCGGCGAGGAACTCCCCGAAGGGGTCCGTCGAGAGCGTCGTACACAGCCACGGCGTCTCTCCGAGGCGCGCGAGCCCGACGGCGACGTTCGCCGGGGCACCGCCCGCTCGCCTGTGAAATCCCTCGACGTCGGCGAGCGGGCCCGGTTCGGTCGGGATGAAATCGACCAGGCACTCGCCGGCGACGAGTACGTCCGGCGTCATACCCAACGGTGGCCCCCGGGCCGGCAAAAAACCTGTGTCACTCCAGTTGTTCGAGACAGCCCGAACAGTACGTCGCCTCGGCCACGTTGCGCGTGCCACACGAGTCACACCTGGTCAGGGGCTGGTCCCCCGTGGAGTCGCTACTGCTCGCGGTGTGGGCCCGCGCCGACCTCGATTGTGCGGCGACCGTCGCCAGGTGGCCGTCGCGGTCGTCGGTCCCGAGGTCGTGGTGCTCGTCCATCCGGGCGATGAGTTCGTCGTCCCGGAGCCACTCCAGGAACCGCAACAGCTGGAAGAACATGACCGTCGGCATCACGATCACGAACACCGCGACCCCCAGACGCCAGGCGACGGCCAGCGGTCCCAGGTCGGCCATACCCCTCCCAGGGTTCGGAGGCCCAAAGAGGTTCGGCCCGGCTGCCGGTCCCCGGTCAACTCAAGTCACCGAAATATTGTCACTTTATGGTTGTCACACGATCACACGATAATTGGGGGACTGCGGTCAAAGTATGTGAGAAAATAAATAAGAAATCTGTCTGTTTGCAGTAATTATAAATATTGTAGTTCTGTAAAACAACAGCTGTAATGGTTGATATGAACCAGCACAGTCAGGACGGCACGCGTGGTGTTTCGCGACGGCGGTTCCTGGCGGCGACCGGGGCGACGGGCGCCACCATGTGGATCGCCGGCTGTGGCGGCGGTGGCGGCGGTGGCGAGGGACCAGTCGAGATGACGATGGACGGTGAGTGGGCCGACGCACAGGAGCCAGTCGTCAACGCACTGTACGACGCGGGTCTGAGCGAGGACATCGATGTGGAGATCCTGCCGGGCGACTTCGAGACCGGTGCACGGCGCTCGGAGTTCACGTCCGCCCTAGACGCCGGGCGGGCGAGCCCGGACGTCTTCATGATGGACTCGGGATGGACGATCCCCTTCATCGTGCGCGATCAGCTGGTCAATCTCAGCGAGGAACTGTCGTCGGACACGCTCGATTACATCCAGAGCGACTATCTGGAGGCGGCGGTGAGTACGGCCAGTGATCCGGAGACCGGTGACCTCTACGGGGTGCCGGCGTTCCCGGACTACCCGGTGATGCACTACCGGAAGGACCTGGTCGAGGAGGCCGGCTACGACCCCGAGGGCGAGAACTGGGCGACCGAGCCGATGACCTGGCAGCGGTTCGCGGAGGTCGCGGCCGATGTCTGGGACCAAAACGACGACCTCAACTACGGGTTCACCACCCAGGGCGACGCCTACGAGGGGACGTCCTGTTGTACGTTCAACGAGATGATGACCTCGTGGGGCGGCGCGTACTTCGGTGACCACGAGAACCTCTTCGGGCCGGTCGGCGACCGGCCGATCACCGTCAACGAACAGCCCGTCATCGACACGATCCGGATGGTGCGGTCGTTCATGGAGGGCCCCGACGCGGAGAACGCGCACCCGGACTTCCCGCAGATCACCACCACGGACATCATCGAGTTCACCGAGGAGCCATCGCGGGAACCCTTCACGGGCGGGAACGCGGCCTTCATGCGCAACTGGCCGTACGCGATCAGGATCAACATCGGCGAGGACGCCGCGTTCGACCCGAGCGACTACGACGTCATGCCGATGCCCTTCCGCGTCGAGGAGGGGCAGGGTGCCTACCAGGGCACCGGCGGCACCAGCCACGCGCTCGGTGGGTGGCATCTCACGGTCAACCCGAACAGCCAGAAACTCGACCAGTCCATCCAGGTGCTGGAAGCCTTCGCCAACCAGAGCGTGATGGTCACCGTGATGGAGGAGTTGGGCAACCTGCCCCCGGACCCGGCGGTCACCGAGCAGGTCGACGAGAGCCAGGTCGGGGGCATCGCTAACTACCTCGATACGCTCGCGGTGGCCGGCCAGAACACTGTCCCGCGGCCCGTGACGACGGTCTGGCCCGACGAGTCGCCGCTCATCTCCGACCAGATCAACCAGGCCTACCAGAACAACAAGTCCCCCGAGCAGGCGATGGCCGACCTGGAAGAGGGGCTCGCAAACGTCGAGGAGAGCGCCTAACGCGAGGGATCTAACGTGTCAACAGACACCTCGGACAGGCGGTTACTCCTCCGGCCAGTACACTGGCTGGAGACCAAGTCAGAGGCGGTGTTCGCGTACATCCTGCTGGCTCCAGCCTTCTTGCTGCTGGCCGTCATCGCATTCTTCCCGCTGGTCCAGACGTTCCGGTTCTCGCTGCTCGCAGACGAGACGGCGGCAGCGAACCCGTTCGGGGGGTTCGTCGGTTTCGAGAACTACGCCGCGCTGTTGACCGGCGAAGCGCTCATTCCACAGCAGTTCCTGGATCCGACCTTCGAGACGCCCCTGCTCCAGCAGGCGCTGTTCGTAACGTTGGCCTTCGCGATCCTCAGCGTGCTCTTCGAGACGCTGATCGGGTTCGGCCAGGCACTGGTCATCGACCAGGAGTTCTACGGGCGTCGCTGGGTCCGCGTCGCGATCATCATCCCGTACGCGATTCCCATCGTCATCCAGGCGATGATCTTCTTCCTGATGTTCAACCCGACCGTCGGCTTCGCGACGGATTTCATGCAGGCTCTTGGCATCTTCGGACAGAACCCGCTGGCGACGCCCCGCGATTCGTTCATCATCGTGCTCGTCGCCGATATCTGGAAGACGGCCGCGTTCATGGCACTGTTGATCCTCGCGGGGCTCCAGAGCGTCGACCGGGGCCTCTACGACGTGGCCAAGGTATCGGGCGCCTCGCCGTGGCAGCAGTTCAAGTACATCACGCTACCCCTGGTCGCGCCGGCACTGCTGGTCGCCATGCTCTTCCGGACGATGGACGCGATGCGCATCTACGGGCTGATCGACGCGACTGCGGGCTGTCAGACGGTCCCCTCGATGAGCTGTCTGGTCATCACGGCCCTCCAGGAGACACGCCGGTGGGCGACCGGCTCGTCGGTGGCGTTCCTGACGGCGGTCGTCATCGCGATCGTCGTTCTCATCTATCTGTTCGGTCTGCGTGATACGGAGGCTGGTGTGACATGAGCGGAGAAGAGCAACATCCCGACTTGGAGGCACAGGAACGGGCAGGACAGGAAGAGCCCGAACTCGACCGGGGAATCGTCGAGGCGTGGGCGGCGCGAGCGATCTCCAACCCCGACCGCGCCTACAAGGCTACCTTCTACCTCGCCACGTTCTTCTTCCTCGTGACCACGCTGTTCCCCTTCTACTGGCTGCTCATGGTGGCACTCACGCCGCGTGGCAACCTCAGCGACGTCGGCGTGCTCACGCCGGCCGGCTTCAACCCCGGCGCATTCGTCGAGATATTCACGCGGTTGCCGTTCCACCGGTACATGTTCAACAGCTTCCTCATCGCGACGGTCGCGACGGTCCTCGTGTTGTTCGTCGCGAGCCTCGCGGGCTACGTCTTCGGCCGGTTGCGGTTCCGCGGGCGGAACGCACTCCTGCTGTCGGTGCTGGTCACGTCCTTTTTTCCGCCGGCGGCCTTCTTCATCCCGCTGAACCGGCTGTTCAACACCAACATCGACGCTCTGCGCCCGATCCTCTCGGCGGGGTCACTGTACAACACGCCCTACGCAATCTTTATTCCGTTGTCCGCGCTCTATCTCCCGCTGTCGATTTTCATCCTGATGACGTTCTACTCCCAGATCCCCGACGGGCTGGAGGACGCCGCCCGGGTCGAGGGCACGACCCGCCTGGGCGCGCTCTTCCGGGTGATCGTCCCGCTGTCTGCACCGGGGGTCGCCACGGCGGGCGTGTTGACGTTCATCACCGTCTACAACGAGTACTTCTTCTCGTCGCTGATGACGGACGGTCGGCCGCAAAACTGGGCACCCATGCTGGAGGGCGTCCTCCGGTTCCAGGGCGAGTTCGAGGTGCTCTTTAACCTCATGGCGGCAGCGAGCATCGTCGCAGTGTTGCCGGTCGCGATACTGGTCATCGTCGCACAGGAAAAGATCGTCAGCGGACTGACCGCGGGAGC
>JAHENO010000107.1 GCA_018609945.1 Haloarculaceae archaeon
CGGAAGACGAGCTGGACGGCGTCACCCGGATCAAAAAGTATGAAGACTGCACGGTCGTCCGCGTCTTCGTGATGCGGACGACACAGGACGCGTACCCGTCGGGATGGGCCTACAAGTTCACTACGGGACGACAGAACCGAACCCACCAGAGACACTCCAGGATGGCACGATCCGCCGCTACGACAACTCGCACGAAGACACGAAGGGCCACGAACTCCACGTGGCGCCCGATCCAGAGCCGAAAAGCATCGCGTTTCCCGGGATGGTCGAACTCTGGAATCGGTTCTGGAGCGAGATCCCCAAAGACGAGTTCGACATCGACTGAGCGCCCCATGACGAAGTGATTACAATGACCGACACGCCACCGCTACATCCGATAGAACGGCAACAGCTCCAGCGTGAATCCACGCTCGTCGTGACAGTCCAGTCCGACGGCGATTTCCACGACGACATCCAGAGCGCACTCTCCGCACTTGCACAGGACGAGACCGTCGAATCCTCACCGAGACTCTCATTCGAGAGTTATGACGACCTAATGGCGACGCTTACGCCCCGGGTACTCGATCTGATCGAGGCGATCCGGTGTCACGAACCAGCGAGCATCAACGAGACCGCTCGCGTCGTTGATCGGGACGTCAAGAACGTTCACGAGGAACTCGGCCGCCTTGCGCAGTTGGGTATCATCTACTTCGAGGAGGCAACCGAGGGGCGCAGCAAACGACCAGTAGTCTGGTTCGACGAACTCGTGATCGAACTCCCGTTTGAGCCCGACACTGGCGACACCGCCACGGCCCCCTCCTGAGGGTAGCGTAGACACGCTCGTCCGGTCAGCGAGTCATGTGAACCGGTCGTTCCACTGGCAATGCAGTGTCACGCGGAGTGCCGACGGAGACGTCAGGACTGCCGGGCTATCTTGATTCAGCGAGAGAATCCCACCGTTCACGGCGCGGAGGATGTCAAGCCGACTCGCAGACGTGGATGTCAGTGTTGAAATAACCGTGTAAACGAAACGCGTAGCGCCGAGGGTGAGATTTGAACTCACGAGTCCTCTCGGACACCTGCTCTCGAGGCAGGCGCCTTGGCCGGGCTAGGCTACCTCGGCTCGTGAGACGGTTCCGCCCCGCCGTTGTTAGCCGTTTCGATTCCCGCCCTCGCGGGCCCGATGGCACCGACGGCGCTTCGAGAGAGTCGGTCGCCGGGTCACTCCTCGGGCAGCACCTTCCCGGGATTCATGATCCCGTTCGGGTCGATAGCGTCCTTGATCGTCCCCATCAGGTCGACGGCGTTACCGTGTTCGGCGCGCATGAACTTCCGCTTGCCCACGCCGACGCCGTGTTCGCCGGTGGCCGTCCCGCCCAGTTCGAGGGTGCGCTCGATGACGCGGTCGTTGAACTCGTGGGCGCGGGCCACGGCCGCGTCGTCGTCGGTGTCGACCAGCGGCGTGAAATGGAGGTTCCCGTCGCCGGCGTGGCCGACACACGGCACCACCAGGTCCAGCGCCTCGCTCGCGTCCTTGATCGTTGCGACGATGTCGGGATACGCCGAGATCGGCACGACGATATCGCCCAGCAGCGCGGTCTCCAGCTCCGGGTCGTGCGCACGGTAGGCGGGCAGGGCGTCACGGCGGGCCTGCCAGACGCGGTCCATCTCCCCCTCGTCGGCGGCCTCCCAGCCGGTCGCGTCGTTGTCCTCGCAGATGCCGCGGGCGAACTCGACGTCCTCCTCGATACCCGAGGTATTGTCGTGGAACTCCAGGATGAGCGTCGGCTCCTCGCGCAGCGACACCTCTTCCCGGTAGTCGTTTATCATCTCGACGGTGAGCGTGTCGAGATACTCCACGGCCGCCGGTTCGAGCCCGAAGCCCATCATCTCCGAGACCGCGCTCGTGGCCGCCACGTCCGACGGGAACGTCACCAGTGCCGCACGTTTTCGCTCGGGGATGCCCGTCAGACCGATCGTCGCCTCGGTGACGACCCCCAGCGTGCCCTCGCTGCCGACGAACAGGTCCTTGAGGCTGTACCCCGAGGAGGTCTTGACGACGCCGCGACCACACCGGATCACCTCGCCGTCGGGCAGGACGACCTCCAGTTGCCGGACGTGGTCGCGGGTTTCGCCGTACTTGACGGCGTTGAACCCGCTGGCGTTGTTGGCGATCATCCCGCCGATGGTCGCGACGTCGCCGCTTGAAATCCCTGGCGGAAAGCGCAGGCCGTACGTCCCCAGACGCTCGTTGAGGTCGTCGTAGACGATGCCGGGGCCGACCGTCGCCTGGAGGTCGGCGGGGCTGACCGAGACGTCGTCCATCTTGACGGTGTTCAACACGACGCCACCCGCGGCGGGGATGGCGTTGCCCTCCAGACTGGACCCGCCCGACCAGGGCGTTACCGGCACGCCACGCTCGTTGGCGGCAGCGAGCACTGCCGAAACTTCCTCGGTAGTGTGTGGCCAGACGACCGCATCTGGAAGAGTGGGATCGTGGGGGCTCGCGTCGACGGCGAACTCCTCGCGGCGACTCTCCTCGAAGTCGACGCGTGCTTCCGGAACGATATCGGCGAGAAACCCACAGTCGTGACCGGCCGTGCGCTGTGCCATATCCACGGTGGGGGCCGTCGGACAGTGAATGTTTGGTCGCCCTTCATATTGACGGCACTGGCGCACCTACGGGCGTCTATGACGACCTGGGACGAACGCTTCCGGGAGGGAGAGTACCCGCGGGACCCGGACCCGTCGCCGGTGCTCCGGGGGTACGTCTCCGAGTTCCCCGACGGGCGGGCGCTGGACGTCGCAACCGGAACCGGGCGCAACGCCGTCTTCCTGGCGGAGGCGGGCTACACCGTCGACGCGGTCGACCAGTCCCGCAAGGGGCTTCGTATCACCCGCGAGAACGCAGCCGACCGGGGCGTTGCCGACCGGATCAACCTCGTCCAGGCGGACGTCCCCGCCTACGAGTTCCCGACCGACAGCTACGAGGTGGTGACGATCAGCTTCTACCGCGCCGTCGACCGGTTCCCGGACATCAAGGAAGCGCTCGTCCCCGGCGGGTACCTGTTCGTTGAGCACCACCTGCGCTCGACGGATCCGACACCGGCCGGTCCGAGCGGCGACCGCTACCGCTTCGCGGCCAACGAACTCCTGCACGCGTGTCTCGATCTCACGGTGCTGTACTACGAGGAGACGACGGAGGACGGCGAGGGGCGCCAGCGCGCGAACGCGCGGGTGCTCGCACGGAACACGACCGGCCATCGGCAGTCGTACCCGCGGGCGCCCCGGGAGTAGCTACTGAAAGCCGATCCGGCCGCCGCTGCGTCCGCGCTGTGGTTCGGGACCGCCGCCCTTGAAGTCCTCCTCCATGCGCTCGAAGTAATCGCGGATGTCGTCGGTGACGGTCGGGCGGACGTTCTCCATGGCCTGCCGGAAGTGGCGCATCTCGACGGTGTCGGCCGTCTCGTCCGCGCGGAGTGCCTCGATAGCGGCCTCGCGGGCGATCGACTCCAGGTCCGACCCGACGTAGCCCTCGGTGATCTCCGCGAGTTCGCGCAGGCTGACGTCCGGGGCCAGGGGCATCTCCTCGGTGTGGATCTTGAGGATCTGCTCGCGGCCCTCGGTGTCGGGTTCGCCGATCATCACCAGCCGGTCGAACCGCCCCGAGCGGATCAGCGCCGGGTCGATCATGTCCGGCCGGTTGGTCGCGCCGATCACCATCACGTCTTCCATGTCCTCCAGGCCATCCATCTCGGTCAACAGCTGGTTGACGACCCGCTCGGAGACGTTCGAGCCGACCTCGCCGCCCCGGCCCGGCGCCAGCGAGTCGAGTTCGTCGAAGAAGATGACCGTCGGCGAGACCTGCCGGGCCTTCCGGAAGGTCTCGCGGATGGCCTTCTCCGACTCGCCGACCCACTTCGAGAGGAGCTGTGGCCCGCGGACCGAGATGAAGTTGGCGTCGGTCTCGTTGGCGACGGCCTTGGCCATCAGCGTCTTGCCCGTCCCGGGCGGCCCGTAGAGCAACACCCCCGAAGGGGGCTGGATGCCCATCCGCTCGAACTTCTCGGGGGAGTTCATCGGCCACTCGACGGACTCGCGGACCTCCTTCTTGGCGTCCTCGAGGCCGCCGACGTGGTCCCAGTTGATCTTCGCGAGTTCCACCAGCACCTCGC
>JAHENO010000108.1 GCA_018609945.1 Haloarculaceae archaeon
GTTTATCTCCTGCTGGTCGTGTCTGTTCGCGTCCATGTGGTAGTGACCCGTCACCCCGAGGGAGTCGAGTTTCGCCTGGAGGGTAAAGAGAAACTGGAAGAGGGTCTCGCTTTCGACGTACCCGCTGATCGCAGTCAGGGTCTGGAAACACAGGACCGATGGCTGCTCGCTGTTCGACCACTCCTTGAGCGTCTGCGTGATCAACAGCCCCGTCCTCGGGAGGTTCTTCGGGCTGTTCACCCGCTTGTGTACCACCTCCTCGCCGCCGACCGAGCCGAGTTCGTCCGCGGCGGCCGAGCCGGTGTCCCCGAGTTCGATCACGGCTACCTTCCCGCCGGTCCAGTCGTCGTTGTTCCGGCAGATCTCGACGCGTTCGGGCGGTGACTCGACGGCCGTGACGAACATCGCGTTCCGTCTCGAGACGCCGCCCGCAGTCAGGAACTGCGAGCACACCTCGTCGGTGATTGAGTGGTCCCGGGGACTGATCACGAGCACCTGGGACCCAGAGGTCGCCCGGTCGAACTCCTCGAGGTCGCTGAAGAACGCGTCGAGGTCCGTCTCGACCGATGGCGAGCCCACTGGAAGTGGATCGTCCGACCCGCTCGACCGCTCCAGCAGGTGGTCGAACGACGTTCCCTGCTCGGGCGCTCGGTCTCTCCCCGGGGGTGCAGTCTCACCGCCCCCCGCGTCGGCTGTGGTGTCGGCCCCCTGTCCCGACACGGTCGAACTGCCCCCGTCGCTCCCCGTGGGTCCCGACTCGCGGCCCTTCCACAGTCGGCCCTCGCCCGCCGTGTCCGCTTCCGTCGACTCCCCGGTGTTCTTTTCGCTCCGGTCGATCTCCCTCTGTCCGCTCCGGTCGGTCGCTCTCTGGTCACCGGCGCTGTCAGCCGACCCGCTGGACTGTGCTGGCGTGTCGCGCTCGCCCGAGCCGAATCTGTGCCACAGCCGGTCCGACTTCTTGTCCCGTGACGGCTCCGGGCCACTCTCCGTGCTCCTCTCCGGTTCGCTATCTTCCCGCGTGTCGGGCTCGTCGTCTCGCGGGGGCAGATCCGGCACGTCCTGCGTCTCGCCCTCCGGCTCTGTGTCGCCGACCCTCCCGTCCGGTGGATCCTCGGCGATGATCGCCGCGATATCGCCCGCTCCCGGTTCGCTTTCACTCGGCGATTCCGGGGGTTCGCCCGCCCGATCGTCGGCCTCGGCTGGCCCCTCGTCAGCTCCGGACCGCCCCTCGCCGGGTTCGGGCGACGAATCCCCGGCATCCGGGCCACGGTTGTCGTCCTGTCCGGCGTCTCCGGACTGTTCGTCTGCGGGCTGGTCACCACTGTCGGGGGCATCGATGTCTAGCTTGACCGGAATCCAGATGATCCGGGCGGTGTCGTCCTTGATGAATTCGTCGGACCCCGTTTCACCCCCCATGCTACGTGCGCGGGTCGTCCTCCGGCGGACTCCCCAGCAGGTCCGACGGATCCGGGGACCCCTCCCCGATGGCGTCCGGGGCGCTCTGTATCGGCTCCGTCTTCAGTGACGGTTTGTCGAACGGCAGCCAGCCGCCCGGCTCGAGTCCCGAGATGGAACGGTCACACCCGGGACAGTACGGTTCCTGGAGTAGCCCGAGGTCGACTTTCGTCTCGCAACTGGCACAGACAGCCCGCGAGATGCCCTTTCGGTGTGCCTCCCGCATAATCTCGGTGAGCTGTTCGCGCTCCGCAACCGCGTCCTCGACCGACTCCATGTCCTCGTCGTGGGCGTCCGAGATAGCCCCGAGCCGGTACTCCAGGTCGTCCGTCCTGTCCAGCAGATGCTGGAAGAGATTCTCGATGCTGTCGAACTCACGGTCCAGACGCGCCTCGAACTCCGAGTGACTGTCGGCAAGAGCGGCCACTTCGTCCGCTGTTTCGGAATGTACCTCTTCGAGCTGAGCCACGCGGCCGTCGAGGTCCCCGGTGGTCTCTTCGATGCGGGACAGTTCCTGTTCGAGCGAGACCGCCAGCGATTCGAGCTCCGAGTGGCCGACCCGGTCGTCGACCAACGATTCGAGATTGCCGAGCGTATCGAGGGTTTTCTCGATTTCTGCCTGGAGGTCGGCGACGTCACGGTCGTGTTCCTCCTGGACCTCCGAGAGTTCCTCCGAGAGCTCCTCGACTCTGTCCTGCAGGTCAGAGAGAGTTCTCCGCAGCCTGTCGTCGGTCTTCCCGTGTGAGGACGGGGGTTCTCCCTCTCCCTTTCCCTCTCCCGCTTCCGGTCGCTCCGACAGTTCCAGGATTGCGGAGCGCAACTGCTGGAACTCGCGGATCAACTCCGAGGTGTCGTTTTCGCCGGGTCGGTCGCTTTCCACCCCGGACGTCCCCACACCGTTTCCGCTCGCGTCGGCGTCCGGACTGTCACTCTCCGGTCCCTCGCTACTCGTGCCCCCGCGGAGCCGCGATGCGGGGCCGCCCTGATCCGTCTCGCCCATCATTCCAGTCAGCTCCTCGAGGATCCAGTACGAGGAGAGCATCTGGTCGAGTACCTCTCCCCGGGAGATGCCCTTGCTCTCGGCAGTCTTCTCCACCCACTCCTCGAAAGCCGCAGAGTCGAAAGAGACCTCCCCGGATGCTGAGTCCTCTGACATGTGGGTCACTTCAGTGACCATTTGTTAGGTAGTAGTGGTAATAATGCTTGTGGGATGTTATTGAAAATTAAAATGGGAGGCCCCCCTCTGGCTGGCGGACGCGTGCGCTGTGGGTGCTCACCCCAGCGGGAGCCGGAACCGGCCCACGCCGATCACCCAGTCGGAGCGCACGGGCGGGACGAGCCCGGTCGCCTGGTCGTAGTGCGGGTTGGCGTCACCCTTGGTGATGAATCCGTCGTGTGGCGCGGGACAGTACTGGATGGCCGCGCAGTCTTCTCCCCCGACGTAGGACTGGTTGGCCCGCTCGATCCAGTTCTCGCCTGCCGCGACCCGGAAGCGGACGCGATGGATGACCGCGCCGCTCCCGTCCGGCTTCCGGAAGACCACCACCGAACCGTAGGACCCGAACGACCGGTAGTTTCGCTCTTTCCCCGTCCGGTAGGTGACGACGCCGAGGCGGGTGTCGGCGGCCGCCGGCGGGAACCGGTCGGGGCCAGTGAGCACGACCATGTCGCCCTCTGCGATGTTCGGCTCCATGCTTCCGGATTCGATACCGACCACCACCGGCCACGTGCCGGCGAGGGCGAACAGCAGGCCCCCGAGGACGACGGTCCCCGTCACGATCACCAGTCCCATCCGGAGCCACAGCAGCGGCCCCGACTGGGCGTGACGCAGGCGGGAGAGAAATCCCCGCCCGACGGTCTGGCCGGAGTCCGGTGGTCTGTGTGAGCCGCGTACTTCCTCCCAGTGGCGGCGGAAGGCCTCGTCGTCGGGCCGTATGTCGGTGGGCGGTGGCGAGTCGCCGTGCTGTGATGAGTCGTCGGGCCGTGAGTCGGGAGGCTGTGAAGAGTCGTCTGCAGTCGGGCGCGTCCCCTCTCTGTCGGAATCCTCGTCGTCACCGGCGGGTCGGTCACCGGTCACGCCTCACCCCACGGACACAGGGACGACACGGGAGCTACTGGGCGACGACCGGCTCTTCGGCCTCGGCGAGCAGTTCGTCGAGGTCGGCGTCGGTGGGCTCGTTGTGCAGGAGGACGTCGATTGGGAGGTTGGGCGCCCCGTCGACTAGATCCTCCAGGAGGACGAGCCGTTCGCGGGCCCGGGACATGCCGACGTAGAAGACGCGCCGCTCGTTGTCGGTCAGCGTCGGCACAGGGTCGGTGTGCTTGGTGAAGGAGTCGACGCCGGGCACCTCGCGGCCCTCCTGTTCGACGGTCGCGGCGATCTGTTCGACGACCTTCTCGGTGAGGTCCGTCGCCACGAACACGTGGTCTGCCTCGCGGCCCTTCGCGGAGTGGATCGTGCCGACGCGGACGCGGTCGCGGTCCATGCCGCGGTAGTCGCCCCCGAAGTAGGCGTCGACGGTCCGTTCCTGGAAGTTCGTCACCTTCCGCAGCATGTCGGCCGCGGACCGGGGGTCGGGCACGAACGGCGCGTGATCCCGCACCACGCCCGGCTCGACGGCCATCTCGGCGATGTCCTCGACGTCGGCCGCCTCCTCGAGGTCGTCTAGCGTGTCGAAGAAGTCGTCCCGCTCGCCGGTCCCGAAGGCGGAGTCGGCGAGCATGTCCGCCAGCCGGCGGGCCTGCAGTCCCGTCACTGGCTCGTCCTCGGCCAGGGACTCGATGGCCTCGACGTACTGCGAGAGGCGGTCGGTCCACATCCGCTGGTCGGTCAGACACTGGAACGGGATCCCCTCGCCGATGAACTCGTCCATGAACTGGAACATCTGGTAGCGCGCGCGGAACAGCACCATCACCGTCTCCCCGTCGGTCTCCTCGACGGTCGAGCGGACGTTGCGCACCAGATCCAGCATCGAGGGGCGTGGGACGGCCTCGACGGTGCCCCCCTCCTTTCGGGGTTCGAGGTCCTTCTCCTGGCGCTTCTCGATGTGGCTCACCTCCTGGTTCACCACGTTGAGGATGCGCGAGGGAAGCCGGTAGGA
>JAHENO010000109.1 GCA_018609945.1 Haloarculaceae archaeon
AGTTAGTCTGCTCGCCTGTCAATTACAAATCAGCATCAATCATTAATTCCATCGTAGTCTTGCGATTTCTCCAAAGCGCTGTTGAAAATTAGGCTGTGACTTGTGGGTAAGAGACAGCCCTTGCGAGTGTCCCGACTGGTTCGTCGTGTAACGGCAGAATCGCCGAGCCGGTATCCGTGACACCCCGCAGGTAGCGGTGAGTACCAGGTACGGGAGGATCGAACCCCGGGCGTCCCGGACGATCGGACCGCTACCGATGGGACGGTTATAAGTTCGTCAGTGCCGACAGGACACACACACACATGGGAACCCTCAGACGTCTCGTGCTCGATGTCCTGAAACCGCACGACCCACCGCTGATCGAGTTCACCGAGCGCATTGCCGACGTCGAGTGTGCTGACGCCGTCACGACGTCGCTCATCGAACTCGACCAGCAAGTCCAGAACATCAAGCTCACCGTCGAGGGAGAGGACGTGGACGACGCAGCTATCGAGGACGCGATCGGCGAGTTCGGTGGAACCGTCCACTCGGTCGATCAGGTCGCCTACGGCGAGTACGTCGTCGAGGACCGACGAACATTGCAGGACGACTGATCGGTCGTGCCCTCGAAACGCCGCCTCTTGCGCTCGCTCCTGGGCCGGACAGACGTCCGCTCGATCTCCCGGCGATATTTCATCTCGAACGGATTCGACGGGACACTGACCTGTGTTGGCATTATCGTCGGTGCGGTCCTGTCGGGCATTCCCGACGGCGTGACGGTCATCAAGATCGGTCTCGGCGCGGCCGTCGGGTTGGGGACATCAGCCGTCTGGAGTGTCTGGGAGATCGAACGTGCCGAGACGAAAGCCGAGATCCTCCGGATCGAGGAGGCAATGCTCACCGATCTAGACGATACGCGCATCCAGCGCGAGCAGCGCGGTGCACGCCTGATCCACGCGTCGGCGAGCGGACTCGGCCCGCTCATCGGCGTGCTGGTCCCGCTCACACCGTTCCTGTTCGAGGGGACTGTCGTCTCGATGGCCCAGGCAGGCGTCGCTGGCGTCGGCCTCGGTATCGGCGTCCTTGCCGTCTTCGGCGCGTATATGGGGTCGATTTCGGGCCAGCGGTGGTACGTGTCAGCGCTCCGAATGGGACTTGCCGGCCTCGTCGTCGCCGTGATAAACCTCTTCCTGCCCGGATAGGGTCGGATGGACGCCCAGAGCGGGTTCACAGACGCACGAGCGGCGCTGGAGACGCCTCACTCGACGTGTGTCTCCGTGGCTTCGTCGGCCCGGAGTAACTGCGACGGCGTGCGGTCGCGGGCAGCGTACCGCCTGACAACCCACCCGACTAGCACGAGCACCGGTACGCCCGGAAGGAGCACGAGTCCCAGGAGCGTCCAGTCAGTAACCCCGAGTGGCACAGTCCCGAAGTAGTCGTTGAGAGGGGTGTAGAGCACGGCGAGCTGGAGCGCGAGTGAGGCCGCCACGGCGGCGGCGAGCCAGGGGTTCGTCAGTGCGGGCGTCCGTCTCGTCCACCGGACGACGTACAGCTTGACGAACTCGAAGACGACCAGGCCGGTGAACACCATCGTCATGGCGTAGGGCGTGACCGCCGGCGCACCGTCGAGCGTGTAGAACATCAGTCCGAGCAGCAGAACCGTCGCGGTCAGGCCGGCTCCGCCGATAAAGCCGAGCATCTCGGTGTCGATGATCCCTCCCGCCTGGTCCCGGGGCTCCCGGTCCATCACGTCCCCGCCCGGATCCGCTCCGAGCGCCAGGGCCGGCAGGCCGTCGGTGAGCAGGTTGATCCACAGCAACTGGACCGCCGGGAGGATCAGATAGCCGAACAGCGACGCGACGAAGACGATCGCGACCTCGGCGGCGTTGGCGCTGAGGAGGTAGGCGACGAACTTCCAGATGTTGTCGAAGACGGTCCGCCCGCGGCTGATCGCAGCGCGGATCGACGCGTAGTTATCGTCCAGCAGAACGATATCGCTGGCCTGTTTGGCGACGTCCGTTCCCCGGACACCCATGGCGATGCCGACGTCGGCATTTTTCAGCGCTGGCGCGTCGTTGACGCCGTCACCCGTCATCGCAACCGCGGAGCCGCTCGCCTGGAGTGCCCGGAGGATACGGACCTTGTGAGTCGGTTCGGCCCGCGCGAACACGTCGATCTCCTCGACGCGCTCGCGGAGTGTCTCGTCGTCCATCTCCCCGATCTCCTGGCCGGTCAGGACGTCCGACTCGATGCCGATCTGGTCCGCGATGGCCCGGGCCGTCGCCGCATTGTCCCCGGTGATCATCTTCACGTCGATGCCCGCCCGGTGTGTGTCCGCGATAGCGTTGCTGACCTCCGGACGCGGCGGGTCGAGCAGGCCCTGCAACCCGACGAAGACGAGGTTCTCTTCGGGTCCGCCGTCGTCGTCGCGATCCTTGTACGCGAATCCGAGCACCCGGAGCGCGTCCCCGGCGAACTCCTCGACCCGCGCGTCGATCCGGGAGCGCGTCCCGGCGTCCAGTTCGACCGGACCGTCGGAGCCGAGCACCCGCGTCGACCGTTCGAGAACGACGCCCGGCGCGCCCTTCACGAACACGACGTCGTCGTGAACCGTCGCCATGCGCTTGCGCTCGGAGGAAAACGGCACTTCGTCGCGCCGCGGGCGGTCGTCGCGACGGGTCTCGACGTCGAGGCCGTATTCGGCCGCGGCCGCGACGAGCGCCCGTTCGGTCGGGTCACCCTCGTCGGTGGTCGCGTCGCTGCAGACGGCACCGATCTCGAACAGACGGTCCAGACGGGCGTCCGTGGCGTCTTCGTCGAGTGGTACGACACGGTCGTGGATCCACGCCTTCTGGACGCGCATCTCGCCTTCGGTCAGCGTCCCGGTCTTGTCCGTACAGACAACATCGACAGCACCGAGCGCCTCGACGGCCGGGAGCGTCCGCACGAGTGCGTTTTCGCCGGCCATGCGGCGGACGCCCAGCGCCAGTGTCAGCGTGACGACCGCGGGCAGCCCCTCGGGAACGGCGGCTACCGCCAGCGAGACGGCAGTCAACCCGGCCTGGACGAGTCCGCGTCCACGCAGGAGGAGCAACGAGACGACGAGTGCCGAGAGCATCACGACGCCGATCCCCAGGCGACGACCGAGCCGGTCGAGGTCGCGCTGAAGCGGGGTGCGGGAATCCTCTGCACCGATCAATGCCGTCGCGATCTCGCCGACCTCGGTTTCCATGCCGGTCTCGACGACGACGGCGACAGCGCGCCCGCGAGTGACGTTCGTTCCCTTGTAGACCATGTTCTCGCGCTCGGCGAGGGGCGTTCCGTCGTCGACCGGGCCCGTGGTTTTCTCGACGGGGACGCTCTCGCCGGTCAACGCGGCCTCGTCGACCTCAAGGTTGGTCGCCTCGATGAGCCGTGCGTCGGACGGGACGACGTCGCCCTGTTCGAGGACAACGACGTCACCGGGGACGAGTGTCGTCGAGTCGATCTCGCGTTCGGTTCCGTCCCGGCGGACGGTCACCTCCGGCGTCGCCATCTCGCGGAGCGCTTCGAGACTTTGTTCGGCCCGGTACTCCTGGACGAATCCGAACACCCCGTTCAAGAGCAGGATAATACCGATGAGGACGGCGTCGACGACGTGCCCGATGGCGAACGAGAGGGCAGCCGCGACGAGTAACACCCAGATGAGCGCGCTCGAGAACTGTGCGAGGAAGATACGAAGTG